>NZ_JAPEOR010000005.1 GCF_026341125.1 Streptomyces sp. NBC_01142 | reverse complement strand
GCCCTCGTCGACACCCGCGGTGACACGGCCCGGACGGCTCGGCAGCACGCAGCGGGAGGGCGCAGGGCGTCGGCGGGACGGAGACGGCGGTTCGCCCGGGAGCAGCAGGGAGGGTGTCCGGCGGACGGGGCGCGGCGGCGGTGCGGGAGTCAGGGGGCCCAGGGAGCGGGCGGGGTCGACGGCGGTGGTGTTGCCGGGCCCGCAACACCACCGTGCCGAGCGGGCCGACGAGCAGCTGCCCCGCGGGGCGCCGGCCACATGGTGCGGCTCGGCGAGAGTAGCCGGGGCGACGGCCTTCGGCCTGCTTCAGCGCCTCCAGTGTCACGCCCGTCATCCTCGAATCCGCAGATCAGCAGGGGGACACCACAGGGCGGCCGGGAGTAGGCCCGGCAAGGTCCTGCAGGCCCGGCTCGGAGGCGGCCGGACAGTTCTGGACAGTTCTGGACGCTGGCGGACACCAGCGGACACCGTCCTCCACGCCTCGGGCCGGCGGCGCGGCCGAGCTGGACGAGCGGGGCGTGCTCCAGGACGTCGCCGGCACACCGGCACCGGGCGACACAGCCCGCCGGTGACTCCCCCGCGGCCGGCGCGACGTACTCGGTCACCACCTGCTACGCCGGTCGGCCTCCGGCGCGGCAGGTGCCTGAAGATCCCGCCCCCGGGCCGGGCAGCGCGGGCGCGGGGCGGCCGGCACCCAGCCGACGGGCGCACCGGCCGTGAGCGCAGGGCCCTGGCCGGCTCATCCGGCCGGCGTCTCCGCCACGGCGGGCACGGCCCCGGCGGCCTCTTCCCCGGCCGAGCTCGCGACGGCCGGCTGGACGTACTCGGCCACCACCTGCTCCAGGACCCCGAAGACCTTCTGCGCCCGCTCGCTGCGCGCACTGCCGAACGACTCCCTCGGGGCCGTCAGCAGCACATGCCAGTGCCTGCCGGTCAGCCGCCTCTGGCCCGCCGCCCGCAACGCGTACCGCACACCCCGGTTCTCCTTCTCCCTCAACACCGCCTGTTCCGGCGACACCAACCGGTGCGCGAGCATCGTCAGGCTCTGACGCAGAGGCAGCGGCACCTCCTTCCACACCGCGTCATCCGTGCCCGGGAGCAGCAGCCCCCGCGCCACCCCGGCCTCCGCCCGCACCGGCCCCGCATCCCCACCAGCCGCACCACCCCGGGAACCGGAACGAGCCCGTGAACGGCGCCCTGGTGCCCCCTCCGCGCCCCCGGCGCCCCCGGCGCCCCCGGCGGACTCGGCGGACTCGGCGGCCGGCTCCTCGACGGGAGCAGCGGCGGCGTCCTCGCCCGCCGCCGGCACCCGGGCCGGGGCCGGGCCGACCTCGGCGGCCGGGCACCCGCCCCCGCGTACGTGAGCGGCCAGCCCCACCGGCGCACCCGCATACGCACAGCTCCCACACCGCACCCAACCCGCGGCCGCCACGGCCTGCTCCACCACCGAGCGTTCCGGGCCGAACCCCGCTTCCACCAGCCGCTGCGGCAGCGTCAAACCCCCTTCCACCGCCCGCAACGCCGCAGCCGCCGTGATGTCATGCCCCCGCACAAACCACCGGCCGATCTCCGCCTCACCCCCACACCCGCAAAAGCAATCCCCACTCGGCACCAACCGCGGCTTCCTCGACTCCGACATAACCCGCGACCGTAGCGCCTCCGGCCCGCCGCAGATCAGCGAACCACCCGACACGACCAGAACCGACCAGAACCCGCCCCAACGCGACCACCCCACCACCACGCACGACCAGCTCGTACACCCAACACGACCACCAGCCCGCACCCCGAACACAGCAGCACAGCGCGGTAGGACAACAACCACCCAGACACGCCACAACAACCCGACCACCCAGACCGACAACCACCCGAGCCCCACATACACGACCACACAGCACAGGAATACAGCCAGACCATGCAGCCCGGCCATGCAGCGAGGTAAGGCAGCGTGACACGCGAGCGCGATAGAACAGCGCGCTCACACACCACGCTGACCCCACGCGACCAGGCACAACACAACCCGGCCCACGAGCACACGAGCCCACCCACAACCAGCCGCCCACACGACACAGGACGGCACGACGTCGGCGGCGGCGGCCGGACGGCGGCGGACGGCGCGGAGGCCGGGCGCGCGGTCGGGCAGCCGGAGGGCGGAGGCCGGGCGCGCGGCGGGCGGGGAGGCGCGGCGCGGCCGGACGGCGTCGAGGCTCGGCGGAGGGGCAGAGGCGGCGCAGGGCGGCGTCGGCGGCACGGGGGCGCGGCGCGGTAGCCCACAGGACGACGTACTCGGCGCCGGGCACGGAGCGGCGCACGGCGGGAGGCCGGCGGCGGGGCAGCACCAGGAGGCGGCGGGACGGGACGGCGGGCGGCAGCCGAGGCGACGGCGGGGCGCGGCGGAGGGCCGGAGCGGGGCGGGTGGCGGGTGGCGGACGGCGGACGGCGGACGGCCGGGACGGGGCGCGGCGCGGGTGGGCGCCGAACAATGCCGAACAACGCCGGACAACGGCGAACAACTCGCCCACCAGCAGAAACTGACGACACAACAACCCGAGACAACCCGAGACGCGGCCGACAGCGGCTCCGGCGTGGCCGGCGGCCGCGGGCACGGGGGCGGGGCGGCGGAAGGGCGGAGGGCGGAGGCGCGGACGGGCGCAGGGGCGCGGCGGAGGATTTTCTTTTGACACTCCCCCCATTGTGAGGTACATTAGTGAATACATCGGGGCGCCCGCCCCGCCCCGAATCCAGGAGGAAATCCGATGGTCATCGACTGGAACAGCAACCAGGCCTACTCGTGCCCGCAGTGCAACCACGACACGGTCGGCACCGTCTCCAGCTGGCTGGTGTACACCTGCTGCAACTGCGGCACCCGCTTCGCGCGCTTCCCGCGCCTGCAGCGCGTCCTGCGCCATGTCGGCATCACCTGCGAGTTCTGCACCCAGGAGCACCCCGTGCCCGTCGACGGCAAGCCCTTCGGCTTCCTGCGCCGCCGTCACACCGGCGTCGGGCAGGACGAGCACCCGGTCGAGGCATGGCTGTACGACACCGACGAGATCCCCGACCACCGCAACCGCGTCCGCTACCGCAACACCCGCTCCAACCGCGCAGAAGCAATGGCCGACCTCGCGTGGTGGCGCAGCATGTTCGGCCCGGTCGAGGACGACCTCAGCCCCGTGCTCGCCGTCGTCGCCGACGACCAGTTCGACAAGATCTACGGGCCCGGCCTCACCGACGAGCAGACGAGCCAGCTCATCAACGGCACCCTGGAGGTCTACGGGGTCGGCATCCTGCGCCCCTACCTCGCCCCCCACCGCCAGCGCGGCCAGTTCTACGCCGACACTGACACCTTCACCTGGGGCCTGATCGCCCCCTCCGGCCTGGAAGGCATCTACACCAAGGCGGCACCCGAGACTCTGGCCGCACACGCCCCGCAGCTCTGACGGGGCGCGGGGCGGCCCGAGGCTGCTGCTGATTGAACAGCGACAGCGGGCCGCCCCGTTCACGTTGACCCTTTTAATTTGACCACGAATCCCCGTCGCACCGTCGCGCGCCTTGCGGCCCGGGTAGCGGCTTCCGGCCGGGCCGGGAATCAAGTTCGGGCACGAGGACGAGCGCACGGTGCTGCGGCGTGACGCGTCCCCCGGATACCCCAGCTCCATTACCTACATCAGCTGACTGCGCCGGCCGACATGACCGCCGTGACCGCGCTCCTCGCCCACGCGGTTCGCCTCACGGGTCACTGACTGGCGGCCTTCGCTGGACAGCGTTCCGAGCAGCACCGGTGGGTTGTGTAGCCCGCCGGTGCTGCTCGGGCTCTCCCGCGAGCGGGAACGCCAGGGGGACACCATGGGCGCCAGGTCGCGGGGTTGGCGAACGAGGTTCGCCAGGGCCCGGCACCGGCAGGTGCCGAGGGCGGTGTCAGTTCGCGCGGCCCTGGAACGTCCACCACCCGTCGTAGCCCGACGGCGGATTCTGGTGGTTCTCCAGCATCGGGCGCAGGACCGCGAGGTGCTGTTCCATCAGGGCCGGCTCCTGTGCGCCCCAGTACCGACTTCCGTCCCAGCGGCCGTGGCACTCGCCTCCGTAACGGCCGTCCAGGTCGGCGGTCAGGATTGCGTGGGGGTCGTCGAGGTTCACCGGCTCGGACAGGTAGTGACGGAACAGGCTGAGCGTGCCGATGCAGGCCCGGTCAACGCCCTTCTGCCGGCGGATCCAGAGCGCATCGGCCTGTCCGCTGAGGTTGTAGTAGGGGTCGCTGTCGCCGTGCTTGACCTGCTCGGCAGTCACGGTGGACAGGTCGATCGCGAACGGCTTGCGGGAGATCAGGAACCGGGCCTCACGAATCATGCGGACTTCCTCGTGCTCAGTGGCGATAGGGGGAGCGGGAGGCGGTGCGGGGCGTCGACGCCCCGCACCGCGCAGTGTTCATGCGGTGGTGTCCGGAACGGCGGAGAAGACGGCGAGCTCGAGGGCGTACAGGCGTCCGCACTTCGGGCAGGTCACTTCCTCGCCCCATTCGGGCAGGTCGAACCAGGCGCGGCACGGCTCGCAGTGCACCGAGTACTTCTTCAGGCCCGCCGTCGCGAGGTTGGCCTTCAAGGGGATGCGGGCGACCGCCTTGGCAGCGTCGCGCAGCCGGTGCACGAGCAGGCTCCTGAGTCCTTCGTCGTCGGGGCCGTTCGGCCTCATGGGGCTGATCTTCATCGACAGCCTGAAGTCGCGCGGGGACAGCGGCATGTGCAGCTCCTGGGTGTTGGGGCTCGGTGGTTCGCGATGGAGGTGGGCGGGGCGCCCGGGGGCAGATGCTTCTCAGGCAGTGGGGGCCGGGGCGACGCGCTCGATGTGCGCGAAGATCACGGTGTCGGCGGCGTAGTTGTCGAAGCCGCGCTCGCCGACGTGGAGGGTGAACTTGTAGGTGCCCGGGGCGACGTCGACGACGGTGTAGTGGCCGAGGCGCTTGTCCTCCGGGGTGCCGCCCTTGGCCTTCCAGTCCTCGAAGTCGGCGATCGAGTACGCCCACAAGTCGGTGCAGATCCACGCCAGGCGGTCCTCCTCCGGGAGGGAGGGGACATCGTCGTCGTCGCGGATCGGGGAGGCGATGATGTAGCTGTTCTCTCCTTCGCGGTACAGGCCGGGGCAGCTGTTGCCCACGGGGCCGTAGGCGCAGCCGAGGGCCGCCATCGCCTCGACGACCTGGGCCTTGCCGAGGGCGGTGTTGTAGGAGGCGCCCGCGTCGATGTCGACGTCGTAGACGTCGCGCAGGTCGTCGGTGACGATCAGCTTCCCGGACGGCACGTCGAGGGTGATCTCCGTGGTGATGCCCATCGGGTAGCGGCACGGGTCCTGGACGTGAACGGTGCCGTCACGAAGGACGTACTTGGGCCGTTCGTCGCAGGTGGCGCAGCTCCAGTGGACGCCCGCCACGAACGGCTCTTCGCCGGGCTCGGCGAAGACGAGCACGTCATCGGTGCGCTTGGGCAGGAGATCGTGGCCGTTGGTGTTCAGGGGGATCCGGCTCGACATGCTCGGGTGCTCCTCGGTGTGGTGGGTTCGCTTGGGGGTCGGCAGGACGGGCCGCTCAGAGGGCGGCCGCAGCCCCGTGCCAGGGCCCCGGGGTCCGCTCGGCCTGCGAGGTGAGGTGCCAGCGCCGGGCGTCGCGGCGGCAGCGGTAGGCCCGCGTCTCCTGCTCGGCTCCGTGGTTGCTGAGGCGGTCGAGCCGGATTCCCGCGAGCAGGTGCAGGGCGCGCCACTGGGTCGGCTGCTCGCCCTTGCGGCACTGGCACTTGGAGTCGCTCACGGGCCAGCGCGGCGCGTCGACGGGAAGGAGGTTCGTGGCGATGAAGTGGACCAGTCCAGCCCGCCGGACGCGCAGCCACTCAGTCCATCCGTCATCGACCGAGCCGATCACGTAGAACCGGGTGACCCAGCCCTTCTTGAGCGTGTAGCGCGCGGTGGCCATGACGGCCGCCCCTCCTCGCCGGCTTCCTTCTACGCGCGCCGTGCCGTAGTCGCGCTGCCAGGAGACCTCCCATCCGTGCTGGGTCATCTGGGCACCGAGGTCCTCGAGAGAGGTGGGGAGAGGGACGTTCACGGGGGTCTCCGGGGCGGTCGTGGTGGGGCGGGGCGCTTGCATCGCCTCGCATTCACTAATTTACCTCAACTCCCCCTTTGGCGCAACTTTTTTGCGTCACTCTCGCGCACTCAACGCATGGCGCGTGACTCTTATAACTTGCTCCACACCCACCATTTGAGTAAATTAGCGTTTACGTTGCGAGGGTTCGACGTCCCCTCGCCGACCCACCCAGGAGGCTTGCCCTGACCGCACTCATCTCGCTCGACGACGACGGCCACCTGTCCATCCCGGACCTCGCCGCGCGCTACTCGTTCGAGCGCAAGGAAGGCTCCGACTCGGAGTGGCGGCCCATGGATCGGTACACGATGCCCGACGGCACGCTCGCGGGCGCGACCGCCGAACTCGCTGGCGCCGTCCTGCTCCACCGGGAAGACAGCGTGGCCACACTCCTGGACGACGGCACGCTGACCCTCTACAGCGACCGCGTCAGCTTCCGGTTCACGCCGGTCGACGGCTGGGAACGGATGACCTCCACCCATGCGCTCGCGGACCGCTACGGCGTCGAGATGACGCACGCCGGACGCGGCACCTGGAGCGCGAAGGACGCCCTCAAGAACGAGGCCTCGGCCGGTGAAGTCCTGGACCTCGCCGACGATGCGCTGCGGATCGGCAGCGACGTCTCCGTACACGCCAGCGGCGTTCTCATCATCGAGACCCGGGCCGCAGGTATCGCCCTCCGGCTGACCCCCCTCGGCGTAGCGGACGGGATCGGAGCGGGCAGGGTCAGCATCGGCTGACGGCCGCCCAGTTTGGCGACGGCGGGCCGTTCCCGCCGGGGTGTCACGCTGTCACGCTCACCCCCTGGGGGCCCGCGGATGGGCCCTCCAGGGGGTGTTTGCGCAGGTCACGGCTGTCACGCTCATGAGCGTGACACTCGGCGTGACAGGGCGCGTGACACTCGGCGTGACAGTGCCGGCCCCCTCCTCGGCGGTGCTCCGCAACCTGCTGGCCGGCGCATCGCCGTCGTCCTGAGACATGCGACAGGCCCATCACCGGGAGCGCATGGGCTGGGCCCGTCGAGGACCCGCGGGGGTTCCGAGCCCGCCGCCGGGATGGCCCTTCCATGGGGCAGGAGCGGCGGAGGGTCCCGGCTTCCACCCCAGAGGCGAGCCGGCCGCGCGCACCTCTGGCTGCACGGTGGCGCCGTCGACCTGCCCGGCGGGCCTTGAGCGGGGCGGCACCCTCGGCGTCCGGCACCTCACGCCCCGCGTCACTGCGGTCGCAGTCACGCCCGCGCTTGCCGAGGCGCCGAGGCCAGTTGCACGTACGCGTCGAGGCGGCCCAGGAGGCAGCGCTCCCGGGCGCAGCGGGCGAGGGAGCTCGGCGCTCCCTCCGTTCCGGTTCGTGGGGCACTCGACAGGCCGCCGCGCCGAGCCCGGGGCCCAGGGCGGAGCCGACTACACCTTGACCGGAGGTCCCGCGCACGCGCGGACCGCCCCGGCTGCGGCGGTGATCAGAAGGGTGCGCGGGCGGAGGTCCCGCGCACGCGCGGACCGCCCGCCCGACGTACGCGGATCGCCACCCGCGAGGAGGGGGACACCACTTCCTCCCTCACCGCATTGACGCTTAAACATTGACCCACACGCGCGCCATGGGTACTTTAGGGATCAGTGGCCTACGGTGCCCACAGAGTCACCTCCGCCTCCTCGCCCGGCGTCACGCGCCGTCGACCCTCCCCCCTCTTTCGTCTGCAAGGAGTTCCGCATGTCCGCCACCAATCCCGCCGGGGCCCCTCTGGATGGGCGGGGCGGCGCCGACCGCGCCGACGCCGACGATCGGTGCCTCGACCTCGTCGCGGGCTATGACGAGGACGGCCCTACCGCCTACGAGTGCGGCGCCCTCGTGCGCCATACGGAGACGGGCTACAGCTGCGCGCGCGGTCACGCCTACACCTATGCCGCGCACCGCGAGGCTGAGGGCTGGGACTACGCGAGCGACCCGGTCGAGGCCGAACTCCTCGGCCGCGCCGGAGTGATCGGCGTACGCCCCGACGACGGCCGGCCCTGGCTGTGACCCGCCCGCCCCGCACCGGCGCCGCGAACGCCAGGCGGCCTTGAGCGGCACCCCCCGCCGCCCAGCCTGCTCCCCCGCAACACCCGCCAACCGCCCCACGACGAAGGAGATCCAGACATTCGCCGGACCATCATCGGCACCCGCTTCACGACCGGGTGCGGCCACTCCTGGAAGCGCCGCCACCCCCGATGGAGCGTGGAGGACCTGCGCGGCGCGTGCGCCGACTGCGCCGTCTGCGGCGAGCTCCTCCTGATCCCGAGCGAGCAGTTCGACGGGCAGGCGGGCGCCTCCGTGCCCGCCGCCGTACACGCACCCCTGTTCCATAAGCATCTCGCCCTGGAATCCGGTGGCGCGTGGCCCGCCGACGGGCGCGGCACCTTCAGCACGACGTTCGCCGCCGACTGACGGCCGCTGCCACACAGCAGGGCAGCGCATTAATTTTGACCTTCACCCCCTCATGGAGTACATTAGTGATTACCGGGGCGGCAGGCAAGGCCCAACCGGCCACCACGAACGACCCAACGCGGGAGAAGCCATGACCCAGAACATCACCACCACCAACGCCCCCAAGGCGCTCGCTTCCCTCTATGACCACTTCAACCTCCCGCACACCGACCCGGCGGCCTGGATCGGCGACCACCTCAACGTGGCGGCCGAGGACGCCACCGACGAGCGGGTTCGCGACGGTTACCAGGCCGCACTCCACCTGTTCACCCTGGGCTACATCGAGCACTCCGCAGCCGTACTGCGCCTGCTCCCCACCCGCTGACCGCCGCGGGCGGCGGGGCCACGCCGGCCCCGCCGGGCTTCCGCGCTGAAGCGCCCCGCGCGACGACAACCAGCGCACCCCATCCGGCACCCGCCACCCGCTCCCGCCGGGGCGCACCCATACCCCTTGCGACCCTTTTAATTTGACTAACAATCCCCTCTCGGGTACATTGGAGATTGTTGGGGCGGGTGAGCAAGCACCCGGACCGGCCACCACGAACCACCGCCGCGAGGAGTGCGCCATGACCGCCATGCTCACCGAGACCACGTTCCGCCTCATGGGCGCCGAGGTCCTGGAGGTCATCGACTTCGACCGGATCGAGTGCGGCCAGTGCGGCAAGCTCTCCCCCTTCCTCGACGACGCGGACGAGGGCACCGACGCGGCGCACGACGCCGGATGGCACGTCGGCGACGACCTGGACGACTGCGGCTGCCCCCACCAGATGTGCCAGGAGTGCGCCGACGAGTGGTGCGGCGTCCGTGACACCACGCCCCGCCTGTTCGGGATGCGGGTCGTCTGACCCCCGTCCCGGCCGGGGCGGCCGACCGGCCGCCCCGCTCCCCCGACCCCCGTTTCCGAGGAGGTACCCATGGACCAGCGAGCCGAGCAGCGGCAGTCCGAGATCCGCGCGCTCATCGACAGCGACACGCTCACCCTGGAGCAGGCGAGGGCCGCCCTCCACGGCCTCCTGGACGTGACCGCATCGGCACAGGCCGGGCCGGACGTGACCTCGTACGGCTTCGGCATGGACCTTCCCCGCGAGGTCGTCGACGCCGAGTACGCGGCGCGGGAGGCGGTCGGCTACGAGATGGACGAGCACTTGGTCCGCTCGCTGCGCTCCGCGGCCGCGCAGCGCCCGTAGTCCGCACAGAGGCGACCCAGGCCCGCACCCCGCCGCGAGGCCCGTGCGCGGCGGAGTGCGGGCCGGCTCCCACCCCCCGCACCCGAACCCCGAAGGGGACTGACATGAGCGCCGAGCGCCTCGAAGAACTCGCCCGCCTCCTCCTCGACAGCGAGGACCCGGCCGGGCGCACCCTGCTGGCCGACGCCCTCGCCCGCGCGTACGACGGCCAGGGACTCAAGGAACTCCGCTTCGAGCACGCGTACTTGCACGAGCAGAACGCGGACAAGGTGCTGCGGCACCTCCTCAAGCGGTCCGACGCGCTCCACCGGCACGTCGCGGTCTGCGTCGACTGCGGGCGCACCGCCAGCTTCGAGGGCGGACAGATCGACGGTTCCAAGTCCGCGCGCGCTCTGGGATGGCACGACCACGAGGAAGCGCTGAACGACTGCGGCACCCTGTGCCCGGCCTGCACGGCGCAGTGGCCCGGCCTGCACGGCTTCGAGTCCTAGCTGCGCAGCCGACAGGCGTGACCGCCCTACCCCACGGCGACGCCTTTAATTTGACTTATACCCCCTCTCTAAGTACATTAGAACTTGAGGGCGGGAGGTCGCCCTCCCGCGCGGCAGGCAGCCGCCCGAACAGAGGACAGGCGAATGACGGCGACGCGGAACGCACCGGCAACCGGCACTCACACGGCCGGCTACCTGGCCCTGCGGCTGCCTGCGGGAACGTGGGTCCGCCACGAGGACGACAAGGCCCGTCGCATCTGGATCGCGCAGCCCTGCGCGTGCGCGATCTGCGTGTCCGCGACGCTGCTCGGAGCCCCCGCCACGCACTACGAACTGCGCACGTCCGACGGCTACGAGGCGACCCTCGTCCACGTCCGGCACACCTCGGTCGTTCCCCACCTCCACCCGGACGAGCTGTTCCAGGTCTACGCCTCTCCCCTGACGCGGCCGCAGACCGCGACCCACCTGCGCAAGACGCTGCGCCAGGCCTTCCCCGGCGTGCGGTTCTCGGTACGGCGCGGGCGCGGCTGGACGTTCTCCGTGCGCTGGAGCGGCGGACCGTCGGACGTCGAGGTGGCGAGCGTCACCGCGCCGCTGCTCGCCGACTACGCCACCCCCGGGCGCCGCCGGGCGCGGCCGGTCACGGTCACCCGCTTCGGCCGCGCGACGTACGGAACGCCGCTCGTCGACGCGATCACCCTGAACCGCCGCTGACCGGCCTTCGATCCACTCGCCGCCCCGTCGCCGCCCTTCCGCCCCACCCCAGAGGTCGGAGTGCGCCTCGCCCCCCGTCATTCGCCCCGTCCGCCTGGAGAACACCGTGAGCGCCACTCCAAAGACGACCAGTCCGCTGCACCCCGTTTCTCTCGGACGGGGGCGCTAGGTCGTCCAGACCACCACGACGGGCGCGAGCGTCACCCCGTACACCCTGCCGAACAAGAAGGCCGCCACCGCCGCCCGTGACGCGATCACGGCGGCCCTGCCCGGCATCCCCTGGGCTGCGGACCTTGACGCCCTGAGCGCCGCTCTCCGGGAGTTCCGGGCAGACAACGGCGACGCCTTCCGCGACGCGCTCATGCGGGCGCTCGCCGCCGATCCCGCCGCCGATCCGCACGGCTCCGCCCGCGCCGCCATCACCAGCAGGGACACCGCTCGCCGCGAGTACGCCGAGCACGTGGCACGCGAGGAGCGCGACGGCTTCACGGACCCGGTCGCGGTCGCTGACATCCAGGTGGGCGACAGCATCAGCTTCCGCTACACCCTCACCAAGACCCGGTACGGATTCCACGGCATGACGCCCCTGGGCACCGGTCCCGGCTCGGCGCGCACGGTCCTCGTGCGCGGCACCGTCACGGCGGAGGGACGGGTCATGACGCGCCACGGGAACAACCACGACGAATTCATGGACGGCCTGCGCTTCCCGCTCTCCGACGCCACGTGGACGGATCCGGACGGCGACACGGGGGCGCTTTCCGCCGCCGTAACCGTCGACTGGCTCACCGGCGTGCGTCGCAGGCCCAAGGCCCTCGCCCGCTGAGGCCCTGACCTGGGCGCCGTCGCCTTTGGCCGGCTCGCACCGTCAAGCGCCTCGTCGTGCTGGCCGGATACGGCTATTTCCAGCGCCGCCACCACCGCACGACTCCTTACAAATTGACGCCTCCCCCCTTATGGGGTACATTAGTGATTACCGAAAGGGCGACGCAAGCGCCCGGCCGGTCACCACGGGCCACGCCACCACGAGGAGTCGAGATGCCGCTCACCATCACCACCCCCCAGACCGCCGCCGCGCCGTGCACCTGCGACGGGACCGGCGCGGGCGGCTTCTTCGCCTCCGACGACGCGTACATCCCGTGCGAGGGCTGCGGCGAGCGAGTCCAGGTCAACTGCGAGGCGAGCTGCGGGCGCTGCTGCCACGCCTGCCACGCCGAGATGCCCTGCTGACTCCGCCCCAGGCGGCCCCACCGGGGCCGCCTGCTCGGCACCCCCGACACCCCGACACCTTCCAGAAAGGCCATTCGTGCTCTACGAACGCACCTTCAGCGCCGCCCACCTCCTCCTGCTGGGCGCGCTGAACCTCCTCTTCGGAATCGGCTGGTACCTCGTGACGTTCCAGAACGCACCTTGGTGGGCGCGCCTTTGCGCCGCGATCGTGGCGGTGCTGGTGACCCGCCCGGTCGAGGCGGCACTGGCGCGGCGGCACGCCCGGCGGAGGGCCGCCGACTACCGCTGATCCCGGCACAGTCATGCCGAGCGTGACCCTTATGGATTGCCTTACGGCCCGGAATGGAGTACATTAGTGAATGTCGGAACGGGTGATGCAAGCACCCGGACCGGACGCCACGAGCACCCATGACGAGGAGTCACTCCTGATGAGCTGCACCGCCCAGCACGGCATCGCCCAGTCCTTCCCGCACCGCTGGTGCACCCGGGTCGGCCGCACGGTCCTCGTCGTGGGCATGATCCCCGCCCTGTTCGGCGGCGGCGCCAACGTGACGGTGCTCGCGCTCGCCGCGTTCGCCGCCCTCGGTCTGCTCATGGTGGTCGGCGCTCTGCGCGCCGCCCGGAGCGCCCCGAAGCACCCCCTCCGCCCGGTCCGTGCCGCCGTGGCACTCACCACGGACGTCCTGGTCCTGCTCATCGCGGCCGGACTCGTGCTCGGCGCGCAGCTCGGCGGCGGCTCCGGAGCGGTGCTCTTCTCCTCCGGCGGCCTGGTGACCATGGCGGGCTTCCTCGCTCTGTGCACCGTTCACCACTTCGCGCACCGGCGCTCCCACCGCCGCCCCCGCCGGTACTGAGACCCGCCCGCCGGGGCCGGGCGTTCGCGCCCGGCCCCGGCCCCGCGCCTCCTTTCTCTTCGACTCCGCCCGGGAGACCTCCGCGATGAACGCCGCCCACGGCCACCTGCCCACCCGCGCCTGCCCGCTCCGCCAGTGCACCCTCCTGCACCACCTCGTCCTGGTCCTGATGTTGCCGAGCCTGCTGGCCGCCGTCGTCTACGGCGGCGCGGCGACGGCGGTTCTCCTCGTCCTCCTCGGCGGCATTCAGCTCGGCGTGCTCCTGCTGACGCACGCTCTCGACCCCGAGGGTGCGCACCGCCCGTGGGACCACCGGCCGGTGACCGTACGCCCGGTGTGGGCGGCCCTCGCGTTCGCCGCCGACTTCCTGGCCCTCCTCGCGGTCCTCGCGTTCATGACGGCCCTCGCCATCGACCGCAGCCACGCCGCCGTCCCCTCGCCGACCCTGGGCGGGTTCACCGCGATCGGCGCCGTCTCCGCGCTTCTCGCTCTGCACCACGTCGCCCACCGCCGGGCCACGGTCCCCGCCGAGCAGCCCGCCGCCGACAGCCCGAAGGACGACGACGACTGGTGGGGCGAGAGCTTCGTCTGGGAGTACGGCGACATGGCCGAGTACCGCAAGTGACCACGAGGGCGGGGCGCATCAGCGCCCCGCCCTCCCTGCTCCCGCCCGGAGCCCGTCCCCCTGCGCCCCAGCCGGCGCAGGGGGACACCACGTTGTTGCCCGCGGCCTCCAGCCCCCGGGAGGAGCGGCGGACGACGAGCGCGCCGCGCACCGGCCCCGCGCCACCTCACCCGGCAGGGCTCTTCTCACGCGCTCGGCGGCGGAGGCTGCGCTCGGCCGCCCCTTGGCGCGCGCCCTACCCACCCCCCAGCGCGACCCTTAAAGGTTGACACATGATCGAGAATTGAGGTACATTAGTGAATATGAAGAGGGGGGAGGCAAGCCCCCCTCGACCACCACGAACCCGTCCCGAGAAGGAGTGACGCCCATGACCGAGCTCGCCACCACCACACAGGCCCCCGCCACCGAGCTGGAGCCGGGCGTGTGGATTCTCGAGTCCGGCGAGGACTACGAGGGCGGCTCGATCAAGGGCGTCTACACCGACCGGGACCTGGCCGCCGACGACTTCCTCGACCTCGTGCGCGACCTCGCCCGCAACAACCGCCTCGACGTCGACCGGTCCGGCGAAGACCCCGCCACCTGCGACCTGTACGTCCACGGCGGCTGCGACTGGATCAGCCTCACCCGCTATCCCGTCACCACCCGGCGTCAGCTCCGCTGAGCGCCGGGCGCGCCGGCCCCAGCCCGGCACACCCGGACCTGCGGACACACCCACCCCCGATCCCACGCACCGAGGAGCCCGCCATGCCCATCACGTCGAGCAGCAGCGCCAGCGTCACGACCTCCGCCGTCGCGCTCCAGCGCCTGAGCAGCGGCGCCGACCCGCGCGCCGTCTTCGACGCCGAGGACCAGGCACAGGCGGAGCTCTCCGGCAGGTTCTGCCCGCGCTGCGAGCGGCATGCCTTGTACGGGATCGAGTGCGCGTACTGCGGTCACGTGATCATCACGGGCATGGTGATCAAGCCGTGCCACCCCCCGGCCTGGTCCGAGGGGTGCTGCCCGGTGTGCTTCACCACCGATCCGGAGGTGTGGGAGGCGCACGGCCGGTTGCTGTGCACGGTGTGCGCGCAGGGCCGTAGCCGGTGGGGTGACCGGGTGAAGGCTGCACCGGGGTGGCAGGAGCGCGCGCGCCGCGTGCTGGCGTGGGTGGACGAGCCCGGGTCCATGTCCTACGCCACGGAGTACGCCCCGGAAGCGGACGGCGATGACGGCAGGCAGGAGGGGAACGCGCGCGCGAACTCCGTCTCCCCTGTCGTCACGCCGGTCGGCCAGTGACGGCGTCCGGGCCGCGGCGCCCTTCCTGGGAGGCGTACAGCGCCGCCATGGCGCAGGCACTGAGGGACTGCGACCTGGACCGGTACCGGCGCCTGTCCGCCGCCCGGTCGGCCGCGGCGCACGCCGAGGCGGAGGAGCGCCGGCGCCGGGCCCTCGGCTGGCCGTGACGGCCCCCGTCACAGCCTCACGGAGCGGCTCCACGTTTGACGAACGCTCCCCTTATGGAGTACATTAGTGAATACCGGAGGCGATGCAAGCGCCCCGGAGCACCACGACCCGTCGCCCCGAGGAGCCCACCGTGCCGCGTGTCCGCCACACCACCAGCGACCTCCACCAGACCCTTCACGGACTGCTCGCCGAGAACGAGCTGCGCGCCGACGACGCGCACCCGGAGTACTCGCAGTTCGTCTACCACGGCAGGCCCGCGACGCTCACGTCCACGCTCCTGCACCACTTCGGCGCGAGCCTCTCCCAGCTCAAGGCCCTGGAGGCAGAGCACCGCTCGCTGGAGTGGGAGTGGGAGAAGATCAAGCACCCCCTGCGGCGCCGCTTCACGCCTCTCGCCTGGACCTGCCTGGACAACCTGAGCGGCGGTGCAGAGGCAGGCGACTGGGCGCAGTCGCACGCGTGGGCGTTCGCCCCGCGCACGGCGCACACCACGTACGACGGCGGCAGCGACCGGCGGCGGCGCCCGTGGCTCTACGACGCGTGCGAGTTCGACCAGTCCGGCCTGGAGGGCGCGCGCGCACTGCACCCCGGCTGCACCGAACTCCCGCTCACCCGGCCCCTCCAGGCCTCCTACTGAGCGCGACTGTCACGCGGCCGCGCGAGAAGCCCGAAAATCGCCCTTGGCGACACGTTTCCGCAGGTCATGGCTGTCACGCTCGCGAGCGTGACAGCCGCCGTGACACCCAGCGTGACAGGGGTGCGTGACACCCTCCGGCCCGCCCGGCGCGGGCCCCGCCAAGAGCCCGGACCCGATACGACAGGAAGCCCCGATGCGCACCGACCTCACCGACAACGCGATCGCCGAAGGCACCGCCGGCACCGTCCTCCAGGTGCGCCTGGAGGACTGGTCCGAGGTCCAGATCGTCACCGGGCACGCCAGCCAGTGCAGCCCCCGGCCCGCCTCTCCGCTCCCCTCGCGCTGGGACCTTCCCGCGAGCGCGCCCGCCGACTTCGCGGGCCTGTCTAGGACGGCCTCTTTTGGCCCCGGGAGAACGGGCTCGGCTGGACCGGGGTGAGGAACGGATTGTTTTGGCCCCACCCAAGAGCCCTTGGGGTCGGATGCACTCTTTTGGAGTAATGCCGGATTGACCCGGGATCGCGGCCGGGATCACGCTGTGCGGGTTGTCGGCTGGCCGTGTCAGGAGGCCGGGTTTTGCAGCGTGTTGAGTTGTTCGAGTTGATTCGTCGTGACCGCAGGCTGGAAGGCACCTCGGTCCGAGGGCTGGCGAAGCGTTACGGAGTGCACCGCCGGGTCGTGCGCCAGGCGTTCGACAGCGCGTTGCCCCCTGCGCGGAAAGCGATCGAAGTGCGCCGGTCGGTTCTGGAGCAGGGCAAAGGCTGGATCGACGAGATGCTGCGGGCAGATCTGACCGCACCGCCGAAGCAGCGGCACACCAACAAGCGGATCATGGAACGGCTGCGGGACGAGTACGGATTCCCGGTCGCCTACACAACGCTCAACGACTACCTGCGGGTGCGCCGGCCGCAGATCCGCGAAGAGGCCGAGCGGTCCCGGATGCTGACCGAGGGCATGGTCCCGCAGTTCCACCGGCCCGGCGAGGAGGCGGAGGTCGACTTCGCCGAGGTCTGGGTGAGGGTCGACGGCAAACCGATGGCCTGCCAGTTGTTCACGCTGCGACTGTCGTATTCGGGCAAGGCGGTCCACCGGGTGTTCTCCACGTCCGGCCAGGAAGCCTTCATGCAGGGGCACGTGGACGCCTTCCGGATCCTGGGCGGCATCCCGACCCGGCACATCCGTTACGACAACCTCAAGCCCGCGGTCTCGCAGGTCTGCTTCGGCCGCTCGCGGGTGGAGTCACAGAGGTGGGTGGCCTTCCGCTCGCACTACGGCTTCGACGCCTTCTACTGCCGCCCCGGCATCGAGGGCGCCCATGAGAAGGGCGGGGTCGAGCACGAGGGCGGACGCTTCCGTCGTTCGCACCTGGTCCCTGTCCCCGAGGTCGACACGCTCGCGGAGCTGAACGAGAAGATCGAGCAGATTGAGCTCGCCGAGGACGTCCGGCACATCGACAACCGGCCCACCTCGGTGGGCTTCGACTTCGACTACGAGGCTCCGCTGCTGGCCCCTCTGCCGTTCGAGGAGTTCGACATCGGGCTGACGCTGACGCCCAAGGTCGACAAGACCTCCCGGATCACCGTCCGGCAGAACAAGTACTCCGTCCCGGCCCGCTTCATCGGCACCAACGTCCGCGTCTCGCTGCGGGCGGACGAGGTCTGGGTCTTCGAGCGCAACGAGCTGGTGGTCCGCCATCCCCGGCTCGCGGGCCGCTACGGCTTCCGCGATCTGCTGGACCACTACCTGGAGATCCTGCGGCACAAGCCCGGCGCCCTGGAGCACTCCACCGGCCTCGCCGCGGCCCGCGAGAGCGGGAAGTTCACCGAGACCCACGACGCGTTCTGGGCAGCCGGCCGCGAGTCCCGGGGACGCTCCGAGGGCACACGAGCCCTGATCGAGGTCCTGCTTCTGCACCGGCGGCTGCCCGACGAGGCGGTCGTCGCCGGCATGAAAGCGGTCCTGGAGGCCGGTTCCGTCTCGCCGGACCTGGTTGCCATCGAGGCCCGCAAGGCCCTCGCCGCAGCGGGTGGTCCACCACCGGTCGTGATCGCCCCGCAAGCCACCGCCACCACGGTCACAGCCGAGCCCGACACGGCGGAGCCGACGGAACCGAAACCCGAATCGGCCCAGGTCATCACGCTGCCTCAGAGGCGTCCTGCCCTGCCCCCGGACTCCCGGCCCGAACCATCGCTGGCCGCCTACGGCCAGTTGCTCTCTATCCAACCGAAAGGCTCAGCATGACGCAGAGCACCACCCCCACCCCTGCGACCACGGGGCGGTGGGGCTCCTTCGGCCTGCCCGGCCAGCGCGGGCCGAACCCGTCAGAGGCAATCGATGCAGCCTGCCGGAGCCTCGGCCTGTCCGGGATCCGCGCACGCTGGGACGAGTTCGCCGCCCAGGCCCTGCGCGAGCAGGCGTCCTACGCAGACTTCCTGGCGGACCTCCTGGAGAGCGAGTGCGAGGACCGTGACGCCCGCCGCAAGGTCCGCCGGGTCAAGGAAGCCAACTTCCCCCGCCCGAAGCGGATCGAGGACTTCGACTTCTCGAAGAACCCGAACATCCCGCAGGAGGTCATCAACACCCTCATGCAGCCCGCCTGGGTGCAGGCCGGGAACCCGCTATGCCTGATCGGTGACTCCGGCACCGGCAAGTCCCACCTGCTGATCGGCCTGGGCACCGCGATCGCGGAGGCCGGCGGCCGCGTCCGCTACACCACTGCGGCGAACCTGGTGAACGAACTGGCCGAGGCCGCCAGCGACAAACAACTGGGCCGCACGATCAAGAAATACGGGCGGGTCGACCTGCTCTGCCTGGACGAGCTCGGCTACGTCAAGCTGGACCGCCACGGGGCGGAACTGCTGTTCCAGATCTTCACCGAGCGCGAGGAACGACATGCGATCGCCGTCGCGTCGAACCGGCCGTTCACCGAGTGGGACCAGACCTTCACCGACAAGCGGCTCTGCCAGGCCATCGTCGATCGGCTCACCTTCGAGGCCCACATCATCGAGACCGGCACCCAGTCCTTCCGCCTCGCCAGTACCACTGCCAAGCGCAAGGCGGCCACCGCCGCCTGATCTCACCTTCACCACAAGCGGGCGGGCGCCACAACACGGCGCCCGCCCTTTCGCGTTCCTGTCAGGGGAAGCGGCCGGGCGGGCGTCGTGAATCACACGCTACCGCCACCAACCCCGACCAACGGACACCATTCGGCTCCACCTCAGGACAGCCAGGAAACGTCACCCGATCGAGGGTCGTCCTACGTGGCAGAAAGTCGGGTTTCCGCTCCTCCAGTCTGTGACGGTTCCCAGACCGAGCAGTCATGGGCGAAGAACACACGTCGTGGGTCGAAGTCGGCGAGTCGATCCAGCCAGTGCCGATAGGGAGGAAGCGGCTGTTCCTCGCCGCGAAGTGTCGCGTGGCGGGCCAATTGCTCAGATGCGAAGTGAGAAGCGAGGTCGTATGCCTGACCGGCGAGTACTACTGTGCCGTCGCTTTGCCGGAGGGCCAGCGACTGGTGCCCTTGGGTGTGACCAGGCGTCGGAATGATCCAGATGCCGGGCCAGACCTCGATCTCGCCGGCGACTTCCTCGTAGGTTGCACCGGGGAAGTCGATCAGCTCGTCGACTGTGTAGTTGCCCCGGCGTGCGGTGGCCAGTTCGACGTCCTGCACCAGGATGGGCTTGCCGCCCAAGAGCGGGTTCCCGCCGATGTGGTCGAAGTGCAGGTGGCAGTTCACGATCATGGAAACGTCGGCGAGGGTGACTCCGGATGCCGAGAGGGCGTCCTGCAGCGCACGGCGGCGCGGCCGATAGTGCGCTTCGGTTTCGGGGTCTGCGTCCCCGATGCCGGTATCGAAGAGGAGCAGCCCGTTGTCGTGTTGCACCAGGTAAGCAAGAACGGGTTCGACTCGTGGTTGCGGGCCGCCCACTTCTGAGGCAGGCCGGATGAAGTACCCGAGGTCGAGTCGACGCACCGCCATGTTCTTCCGCATGCAGTCATCCTTGCGGGCCACCGTCTGAAATCCAGCCGGTCTGCTGACAGCGGAACCATCATGGGCCCCGCTGAGACTCGGCAAGGGTGGGGCCAGAAAGATCCGTTCCTTCCGCGACGCGTCGGAGCCCTTCACCCGGATGGGTCAAAAGTGGGGCCAGAACAACTCGTTCAAGTGGGGCCAAAACTGCCCGGCGAAAACACGGGCCCGTACGAGGCGCTCCAGGTGGGACTGGTCCCGCCGCTCACCGCGCCCGAAGGGTGGCCCGCCCCCCTTCCTGCGCACCCCCGCCAGGACCCGTACGACACCGCGGCCGCAACCTGGTTCGGCCAGGTCCCGGCCGCCCTCCTGCGCGAGTTCGTCCGCGCCCACGGCGGCGAGAACGTCCACCAGTACCTGAGCGCGGAGGACTGGGCGACGTCGTACGAGTGAGGGCGGGCGGCAGCGCGCGCCGAGGACGGATCCGGTGCGCCCGCCTGTCGGCGGCGAGGACCGGGCGAGAACAAGACTTGATCATCACCCCTCGATGAGGTACATTAGTGATTACCGGGAAGGCGATGCAAGCGCCGGACCGGGCACCACGAACGCCCCGACCGAAGGACGCGCGCCATGACCTCCGCCACCGCTCGCCGCCGCCTCGCCACCGCCTACCTCGCCCTGCGCCTGACCCCCGGCGCCGCGGTCCGCTACGTCGGCACCGCGACCCGCGTCCACGGCCCGGCGACGGTCCAGCCGTGCTCCTGCGGCATCTGCGCCGCCAACGTCCTGCTCGGCATCCCCGCGACCCGCTACGAACTGCGGACCACGGACGGGCGGCCGACCGGCGTCTCCCACGTCCGCCACACCTCCGTCATCCCGGAGCCCACCGAGGACGAGCGGATGCACGCCGCGATCGGCCTGTCGACCAAGGCCACCGCGGTCTACCTGCGCCAGCTGCTGCGCCGCACCTTCCCCGGCGTGAAGTTCTCCGTGCGCTGCGGCCCCAAGCGCGCGAAGGAGCGCTACCTGGAGCGCTACGAGATCACCGTCACGTGGAGCGGCGGCCCGAGCCGCACCGCCGTCGCCACCGTCAGCGCGCCGCTCCTCGCCCGCTATGGCAGCCCCGAGGAGTGCCGCCCGGCCTGGGTGTCCGTCACCGTCGACGGCCGCCGCCACTACGGCGAGCCCGGCGCCCTCGCCATCCACCTGAACCGCACGGCGGCCTGAACCCGCCCGGCCCCGGCCACCGGGCCGGGGCCTTCCCCTCCCCCGAACGGAAGGACCAGCTTGACGCTCAAGACGACGGCCAAGACCTACCTCGAAGTCGCGTACAAGGACCTCGAGAACTTCATCACCGCGCACTACGGCATCGCGTACAGCGTGATCCTCGGCCTCGAAGCACAGAACGGCTCGCTCCACGCGGTGACGGTGTCCACGAGCCACGAGCACTACGACCCCGACGCCGAGGAAGGTTCCCGCTTCACTCCGCGTGAAGGGCTGGACCCCGAGGCCGCCGAGACGATCCGCCACTGGCGGGCCGGCACCCTCGACTACGTGCCGTACGTGGGCACGCTGCTGCACGACCTCGCGTGCAGCGGACACCTGGCTCCGGGCGAGTACCTGATCAACGTCTCCTGGTAGCGACCGCCCCCTGCTGCACTCCGACCCCTCTCGGCCCGACTGCTGCAGCGGACCGGCGCAGCACGCCCGAGCCCCGGCGGCAGCACGCCGCCGAGCGGGCAGCGCCCCCTCCCGCTGCAGCGTTCCGGGGTGCCCGCTGCTTTGCAGCGCTGCATAGCATTTCCGCAGATCAGAACGGCAGCAGCGTGAAACAGCGGAGGCAGCGCGGGTACCAGACCGCCCGTGCAGCGGGCCGTCCCGCTCGCGCTGCACCGTCTGGTGCTGCACACCACGGAGCCGGTGTGCAGCAGAACCCCGCTGCCCGAGCAGCA
Source organism: Streptomyces sp. NBC_01142 (assembly GCF_026341125.1). NCBI lineage: Bacteria > Bacillati > Actinomycetota > Actinomycetes > Kitasatosporales > Streptomycetaceae > Streptomyces > Streptomyces sp. NBC_01142. The sequence continues at coordinate 140,508 of NZ_JAPEOR010000005.1, read as the reverse complement.
CGACGGCGCGGCCGGTCGCTGCCTAGCAGCGTGCTGCACGCACCGTGCGTGCAGCAGCGCCCGCTGCTGTCCGCGGCTTCTCCCGTGCTGCTCTACGCCGGCGTCCGCGTCCCTCGGGCTCGCGAGACCCTCCGCCGGTCCCCTGGCCGGCTCCCCCGTCGGCCAGGGGACCGGCCGCCGCGGCCCTCACTCGGGTCGGCCGCGACGGCGGGGCGCGTACTGACGTCCGGCGACCTCTTAGGCATGCCCGGTGGCCGAGGGGCGTGCGGGCCCGAGGTCGCGAACGGCGTCGTCCGGCAGCCGCCGAACCGGGCGAGGCGCAGACCGTGGGGCGCGTCGGCCAGGCTCCCTCACCTCGCCGTGGTGTGGCGTCGGCATGGGTGCCGGCTCTCCGGCCGCCGCTGGCCCGCACGCCTTCCTCTCCCTTCCGGGATGTCCGACCACCGTCCGGGCGTGACGCATTAAACTTGACTCATAGGCGATTCTGAGTAAATTAGTGAATCAGGAAAGGGGGCGACTTCGGTCCCCCGACCCAACCCGGACACGCCCCTTCCCCGAGGGGACACCACTTCCCGGCGCCAGGCCGGCACGCCCTGACCTGGCATTACGCCACCCCACCCCGCGACGGGTAAACCGCCGCCACCTGCCCGTGAGCCGGCGGGCCCGGACGCACCCGACGCCCCTCGCCTCGGAGGAACGCCCGCCCATGTCAGCCCCCACCGTCACCGTTCACGCCGCCCGCGGCCGCTACACCGCCGAGTTCTCCGCCCTCCCCGGCCGCACCTTCGGCCCGTGGGACATGGCCGAGATGATCCAGGACCTCACCATCTCGGCACTGCTCGAGCCCCGCGAAGCGCGGGATCTGGTCTTCGATGCGGCCGTCAAGGGCGCGGCTACGACTGGCACGGGCTGACCGCGCAGAGCCCCCGGATGAGGCTCGGGCGGCACGCACACCAGCAACTGAAGGAGCACATGCGCAGCACCGCAGCCAAGAACCTGTACGTCGGCGCCGTCGTCCTGAACGGCGCCCACCTCGACACCGTCGCCTCCCTGCGCCGTCAGGGGTCGTCGTACAACCCGGCCGTCCGCGTCTCGTTCGAGCCGACCGAGGCGCACCGGTCCGGCCGCCACACCGTGGTCGAGCCCGACCACGACTTCCCTCTGGCCCGGATCCACAGCGTCGCGTGGGTCATCCACTCCCGGCACCGCAACGCCCGCGCCGCCCAGGACCGGGCGCGCATCTCCGTCCCCTATTGCGTGCGCGACCACTGGGCGTTCCGTCAGCCGGGGATCGTCGTGGACCGCCTGTCCGAGGAGCACACGGTCATCACGTGCCGGCCGATCGGCCTGGATGAACTGCCCGCCCAGGGCGACCCCACCCCGCCGCCGCCCAACCCGGACAGCTCCCGCTTCTACCGGCTCTACCGCCAGGGGCCCGCCGTCCTGCCGACCGGCGACGGCGTCCGCGCCGAACTGGCCCGCCTCGCCGAGCTGCACCGGCGCGAACACGGTCGCACCGACTGGGACATGGGCCAGCGGCTCCCCGCCGAAGGGGACATGTACGACTGCTCGCGCTGCACCCGGTCCCCGTACGACCTGATGCCGATGGAGGTCGCCGTCGAGCGCACCTACCGGGACGTCACGCTCGACGACCTGCCCACCGACTGGGAGTACGAGCTGTGGTCGGCCAGGGCGTACGAACGGCACCTGCTGATGGGCACCGTCACCCCGCCCCCGCCGCCACGGCGCGTGTCCGGCATCGGTGACGGAGACATCGTCGAGTTCGCCGTGGGCGGCAGCCAGATCACCGGCCGCGCCAAGGTCATCGATGCCGCTCCCGGCAACGATCCCGTGACCGGCATGCCGCTGGTCGTCCTCGCCGGCCTCGGCGGACGCCCCTTCCGCCGCGCCCTGTCCGGCTGCGTCCGCATCGCCCCGCCGGTCAACCTCACCGCGCTCACCAAGGACGTCCGTTGACTTCTCCCAAGGCCCCGGTGCCCGCGCCGGCCGCCGAGGCGCCCCGCGCTTCGGCCGGCTCCCCCGTGCCGCGCCGCGCACCCCATCAGGTCGAGTCCGTGCTGCAGTACCCGGCGGGGACGCGGGTGTTCCGCCCCCGCGACCCCGAGCGGGCGCCTCACACCGTCCTCCGTACCCATCTGGACGCCTCGGCCCGCAACCGGGTGGTCGTCCTCGATCAGCCCGACGGCCAGACCACCTCCGCCTATCCGCACGGCCTGGTCCACGTCGACCCGGCGCTGCGCCCCACCGCGCGGCAGATCGCCGACAGTCACGCCGAGCTGGTCGACGCGATCCGCGAGGAGACCGCCCGCTGCTCGATCTGCCGCCGCGTTCCCACCTTCTGGAGCACCGCCGCCCGGTGCGTGTTCGGCAAGCGGCTCATGAGCGAGCTCGGAGCGCTCCACCACTACCGGGACAACGTGCTGCCCTGGCTGACCGGCCGTCCGGTCGATCCATCCCGGTTGCGCTGGGGTCAGCACGTCGTGATCCGTGCCGCCGACGGCGACGTGCCCGGGGTGGTGTCCGTCATCGACGACGCCGGCGTGTGGCACGAAGTCGGCGAGGACGGGGTGATCCTCGTCCGCCACCGCGACGGAACCCCGCCCACGCGCTACCCCGTGCACCTCGTCTTCCACTCCCCCTGACGCCCCGGCCCGCGATCACCCCGGCCGGGCGTGAGCCCCCGGCTTCTCCGGCCCGCTTCCCCTGCTCCCCCGCCCACCGCTTGGAAGGACCCTGCCCCGATGGATTCTGCTCCGATGGTTCACCGCACCGTGGGCGACGTCGTGTCGGCCGCGCTCAGCGCCCACGGCTACCCCGCTTACCCGTACGAGGAGGGCGGCGTCACCGCGCTCGCCGTCCCGCTGAACCCCACCGTTTGCGGCGACGACGTCCGGGACCACCCGCACGTGCTGATCGCTTCCGGGGAGAGCGCCGACCGGCCCGTTGCCGAGCACGACGAGCCGTGGTCCGCCTCCCTGTATGAGCCGGACCATGAGTTCGTTGACGTCGTCTTCGCCGGAGATCCGGCGCTGAGCATCACCGAGGACGCCCGGCGCTGCGCGGCCGCGGTCGTCGACTACGCGGCCTTGTGGTTCGCCGGCCGCGCGCCCGAGCCTGTGCCCGGTTCCGCGCAGCGGCTGCTGAACGCGCTCCGGGGTGCGGATGTGGCCGGCTTCTACGATGCCGAGGAAGGTGTGGTGTTCGCGCACCCGGCTCATGTCCCGCAGGATGCCGCTCTGAAGGGGCCGCATGTGCTGCTTCAGGTGTTCACGGCCTCCGACGGCTGGCCGGACGGATTCAGCGCGGTGGCCTGGGAACCCGACGGCGGAGCGGACTTCCACGAGGTGGCCACCGTCTTCGAGTCCCGCGGCGTGGCCAGCGTGGAAACGGTCGACCGTGGCGCGCGGGCGGTGGCCCAGTGGTTCGCCGAGCCGCGTACCTCGGCCGGCGCCGAACTGGTGCGCGCGCTCGGCGAGTACGGCATCACCCCGGCCTCCTGGGACAACGCGTACGCCGTCGCCCTGGACTTCGGCACCCCGGCGGATGACGTGTGGTCCAGCGCCCACCTGTCCATCGCGGACCGGACCGGCTCGACTGGGCACGTTCCCGCAGCCCACCGCGGCTGGGTCGTCTTCCGTCATGACAGCAGCGGCGAGCCGGTCGGCGACCCGGTCTTCGGTGCGCCGGCCACGCACGCCCGTCCCGACTGCGCGACGGATTCGGCGCACGCCGCCGCCTTCATCGCGGACCTCCTCACCGCGCCCGCGAACGCCTGAGCAGCCTCCCGCCGGGGCAGCGTGCAGCACATCGCGCTGCCCCGCAGCAGCGCGCAGCACGGGGCGCTGCATACCGGCTTCCCGGCGGTGCCCGCCTCCGCGCTGCTCGGCGCTGCACTCGGCTGCGGCTGCTCCGCTTCGGTCCCGCGCCAGTCGAATTCGCAGGTCACGCGTGCAGCGCGGCGCAGCGGCGATCGCTGCCCGGGGCTGCTGCCGACGGGCCTTGGGCCGTGATCTCCGGAGCACGGAGGGGCTCGGTGCTGCACCCGTTGCCCCATCTGCAGCACGGTGCATGGCGTAGCGGAACCCCGCCGCACACCGCGATTGACCCTTAAATGTTGCCCCAATCCCCACTATGGAGTACATTAGAGTTATCGGGTTGGTGAAGCAAGCACCGGACCCGAGACCACGGACGCCCACCGCCCCAAGCCGAGGAGCCCTGCCCATGGCCGTCATCGACGTCGCGTTCATCCCGGTCATCGTGACCGCCCGCCCGCTCGCCGACTCCCCGGGCTACGCCTACCAGCAGCCGCCGGCCGAGGCCGATCCCGCCGCACTGCGCGTGGTGGCCGCCCGTGATGTCCAGCCCGGCGACTGGTACCTCGGCGACTGCGAGCAGCCGACCGCCCCCCGGCGAGGGATGTTCTGGGGCGTGCACACCTACGCCACCTTCGAGACCGCACCCGCGATGGACGCCGCAGGCGAGTCGCTGGCGCTGGACGGCGAGTCCTTCGTGTGGCGGCCGGACGAGCTCGTCATGGTTATCCCCGCCGCGCAGCTCCCCGTGCCGACCGGTACGTCCTCCTGCGCCTGTGCGGCGCGCCAGGCGCTCGCCCTCGCCGTCTGAATCACTGGCGACCGGGGGGACACCACTTCTCCCCCGCAGGTCAGCCCGGGTTCTCACTCACCGGCCCTTCGGCCGTCCACCCGCCACCCAGGAGGCTTCGTGCCGATCCCCCGCCTGTCCCCGGGCGACCGCGTCCGCGTCACCGTCTCCGCGACCGTCGAGCGGTCCGGGCCGGGATGCCTCGAGCTCTCGCCCCGCACGTACATCGAGTTCGAGTCCGAGGACGACCTGGACGTCGAGATCATCGTCGGCCTCTTCCGCTGCGGCGACGTCGTCACCGACGGCTCGCGCACCCTGATGCGCACCGTCATCGTCCGCGACAGCGGCACCGAGGCGTACTGGGCGGCCGCGGACGGCTCCATCGTGCGGGACGACGAAGTCCGCCCCGAGGCACTGCGGCTGCTGCTCCGCGTCGCCTGACCATGCAGCGCGAGCCCACCGGCCGGTGGGCCCCGCTCCCACTGAGACGAGAGATCCTCATGACCGCACTGTCCGCACCGGCCGGCGCCTTCAGGCTTCCTGCCGAGCTGTACGCGCACGACATCGCCCAGTACTGCCCGTCCGGGGACTACCCCGTCGTCCGGGCGGTCCTGAAGGACGCCACGCCGGTGGACGGGGAGGGCGCCTACCTCCTGTGCCACAGGCCCGTGCGGGAGACCGGCTCCGGCTACGGCGACGGCTTCAACCTGGGCTTCGAACTGACCTGCGTGGCGGTCGCCCTGTCCAACCTGGTCCACGAGGTGACCGACGGACGCAAGACCTGGGGCGACTTCACCGCGGACGGAATCACCGAGGCGATGGTGCAGGAGGCACGGACTGCGCTCTACGACGCCCGCGACGCGTGGGACGCGCAGCGCGCCGAGCAGTGCGCCACGGGGTTCGTGTGCGTCGAGCTGGCCCGGTACAGCACCGATGGCACGATCGCCGCGCGGCTGGTGTGCGCATGCGGCTGCTCCCACGAGCCCCGCCGCATGTTCTACAACGTGACCGGCTTCGAGGCGGCCGAGTCCGACCGGCGCCTTGCCGCCAACCTCGAGCGGTGGGGCATGCAGCTGACCGGCCCCTTCGCCGACTTCCAGTACGAGACCAACTGGTTCGGCACCACCCGTCGCGCGCCCGTCGCTCCCGTCGGCAACACCGTCTGATCGCCGGTCGGCGCCAGGCCGGCAGCAGGCGCGCCCGCTCGCCTCTCACCTTCCGCATCAGGAGTCACACGCTCATGGACACCGAACCCCTCGACGCCTTCCCCTCGTTCCGGCTGCGTTTGGCCGACACGGGCACGCACGACGTCCTTGCCGCCGACGGCCATGCCGTGGGCCAGGTCCTGGCGGCCGGCGGCGGCCACTTCGCCCGGGTCGGCCCCGACAAGGGGCCGCTCCGCCAGAGCCTGCAGGGCGCGGGCGGGGACGCCGTCATGTTCCACATCGCCGGCCACGGCCTGCCGGACGAGCCGGCCGCCGCGTACTCGGGCGCCCCCGAGGCCCGGGTCGCCGTCAGCCTCGTCCCGCTGCAGCGACAGGAGCTCATCGACACCACGGCGCGGGCCTTCACCTTCTACGCCCTGCGCCAGCCGCACGTCGCCGCGATCCTCAGCGGCCTCGAGATCGTGGGGGCCGAGCGGGACGCCGTGCACAGCCGCGCCGGGTGCCGGCGCGTCGCACGGCTGCTCCGCCTGGTCCAGGCGCCCGCCCAGGCTCTGCTGGACGAGTCGACGGGCGATACCCGGGAGTGGCTCGCGCTGTCGCTGGCCCGGCTGCTGACGTTCTGTCTCCAGGCGCGCGTGCGCCTGGAGGCAACCGCCGAGCAGCCGCCCGCTGATCTGAACGGCAGGTACACCGCGCGCCACAGCGCCGACGCGGACCTGGACACCCTCCACCGGATCTGGCGTGACCTGCAGTCGACGTCCTCGGCGGCGGCCGAACTCTCCGCGATCGACGCGGCCATGACCGCAATGCCCGGCGACCGCTACGCGCAGTCCGCGAAGAACTGCCGCTCGACCGCCGCCCGGCTCGCGTGCGTCCGCACGGCTGCCGACGAGACCGCGGCGACCGCCGTGTGCGGCGCAGAGTCGGAGCCGGGTGTCCTCGCTCGGGAACTGTCCGCCCTGGCCTCCGAGACCGGCGGCCGCCTGGAGGCCACCGCGCTGGTACTCGACGACACCGGACGCCTGGGCACCGTCCGCGACATCAACGACGCGCTCGCTCGCGCCCGCCTCGGAGCACCGACCGACGCTGGCGAGCAGTCGGTCCGCGTGGGCCGCACCGAGCTCGGGCCGACGAGCCGCACCGCCGACGGACGCTGGACGGGGCCGGGTATCACGGAGCCGTTCCACTCCCCCGAGGGCGCGGCCGCGGCACTGGTCCGCGGCCACCTCGCCCAGGAAATGGCCCAGCGCCGGGACCGCACCGTCTGAGCCTTCGCCCCGACGACGCTGTCCAAGCCCAGCACCCCCTGGTCCCGGCAGCCCCCCAACCCCAGGATGACGCCCAAGGATTGACGTATATCCCTTCTCTGAGTACATTAGTGGGTATCTGCTCGAGGGAACCCGGGCAACACCCACCCCCAGGAGGCGCGCCATGACCGCCAGCGAACCGACGGACCCGAAGGACAACCGGCCGCGCCTGCGCCACATCCGCACCGTGTGCCGGGAGCTCATCGAGCGCAGGGCATCGGCCATGGGCCTGACGCACGACGAGTTCATGGACGGGTTCGGCCTGCTGCCGCCCGCCTTCCTGCGTGCGATCACCGTCGGTCTCGGCGGGGGCACACACACGCTGACCGTCCACCTCTCGCACGAGGAGGACACGGCCCTGTTCGCGCTGGCGGTGAAGAAGGACAACAAGGTCCTGGGGGAGGTCCAGGAGATGGGCCTCCTGGCCATCGCCGCACGCGCGGTGGAAGACGGCGGGATCGTCACCGTGCTGACCAGGGACCCGGAGGGCGGCGCCGACACGTTCCGGGCCTGGGAGCTGATCAACGGGCGGGCCGACCCGCTTCCCTGGCAGGAAGCCTTCGAGGAGGCCCGCATCTACGAGCCCAGCAAGGAGCTGAACTACGCGGACGCCTTCGAGCCCGAGCGGCACCTCCGCCAGGTGATGTAGCAACCGTCCGCCCGGGGCCCGACCGGCTCCGGGCATGCGCCGCCATCGGCGAGAACCCGAGTTCGTCACCCGGTACAGCAGTCCACCCACCCGACCCGGAGGTCACCAATGAACCCTGTCTCCGACCGCATCAGGACCCTCGCTGCGCGCCTGCAGGCGCAGGGGCAGCCGCTTCAGTACGAAGAACTTCCCCGCCTTCTGGCCGGCGACCTCGAGCCGTCCACCACGGACCTCGCCTGTATCGCCGATGAAGCGGGCGTCACGATCGAACTTCTCCTCGGCACCCGCCCCCGCCGCCCCGTTCTCGACTACTGCGACCTGTGGCCCCTCTCCATCAGGAACGCCGACGGGCGCGCGTCGATCCGGGACTGGATCACTCCCACGCCCTCGTGACCACCCAACTCCGAGGCCCTGATGGGCGCAGCGGGTCACCGCGCATGCGCGATCGCGCACGGCGTGACCGCACCGGTCGGTACGTCCGACCCGGAGCGCCCGCCCACGTTGACACACACCCCCGCGTGGAGTACATTAGTGAATAGCTGATCGGGCGATGCAAGCGCCCAGAGCAGCACGCCACGAACCCGCACCGACGCAAGGAGCTCCACCATGGGACACGCCAACTACTTCGCGTACACGCCCAAGGCGGAGAACTTCCGGTCCATCTGGCTGCAACTGCGTCTGGACGCCGCGGCGATCCTGGACCTGGTGGAGCAGACCCAGGACATCGCGCTCGCGGGCGGCGCGGGCACCGGAGTACCCCGGATCGACGAGGACGCCATCGTCGTCAACGGGCTGATGGCCGCGGACGAGGACTACGAGACCTTCGCGATCGAGCTGGACCCTGACTTCGAGGACGAGCGGGGCTTCACCTACTCGTTCTGCAAGACGGGGGACACCAGGCCCAAGCCGTACGACATGGCGGTCACCGCCGTCATGCTGCGCGCTCACACGCTCGCCCCCGACTGCTTCGCGATCAACAGCGACGGCGACTGGGACGAGGCATGGCTGCACGCCCGCGCGATCCACCGGATGCTGTTCGGCACGGACCCCGGCATGGAGAGCCCGTTCACCTCGCCGCTCCACGAGATCGGCCCGGTCGCCGCGCGCTACTGACCCCGCGGGCGGGTGCTGCGGACGCCGCAACACCCGCCCACCGCCCCGGCATTCATCCTCCGCACAGAGACAAGAAGGGGTGCGCCCGTGTCCGTGACCTTCACCGCCGAATGGCGACCGGCCAGCCGATTCGCCGCCAGCTGCGGCTGCGAGCAGGCCACCGAGCTCGCCGCGCGACACTCCTCGTACGAGGACGCGCTCGCCGAGGTCCAGGTCCTCGCCGCGGGCTCCGCCCGGGGCCCGCTGCCCGGCTGCGGGATGCCCGACATCTGCCCCGACTACCCGCTGCGGGTGCACGGCGTCGACCCCGACGGCGACATCCCGGAGGTGAACGTCTCGGAGCACAACGCGGTGCGCCTGGCGGACCTGCTCGGCTTTCCCGCAACGGAGCCGTCCGGCACGGACCCGACGCCGGCGCTCTGCGCGGCCGCGCGCGAAGAGGACGTGCTGCCGGGCACCGTCCCGGATCCTGCCGTGCGGCCGTACGCGGCGGGCGATGCGGGCCAGCTCCCGGCCCGGGACTTCCTCGGCCGCGTCCTGGTCGCGCTCGCCCTGACCCCCGAGGACGCAGGCGTCGACGGCTACTGGAGCGGGCGCACCCACATGGGCGGCCGCCGCGCCGGCTACCTCCAGCACCGCCTGGTCGAGCTGCACGATCTCGCCCGGTGGTGCGCCGACCACGGCCGCGACGTGGTCTGGGGCTGACGGCCATGCCGCCCCGCCTGACTCCCCGCCGGCTCGCGGCACTGCGCGACGCCGCCGTCCGGCCCTCGGGCAGCATCCACCCGATGCTCGTCAGCGAGGCCGACACCCACGCGCTGGAGGTGCTCGGCCTCGCCGGATTCCTCGACGCCTGCGGCCACCTCCTTGGCGCACCGGATCCCGGCGGCGAACACCGCGGCCACCCCCACCTGCTGCGGCTGACCTCCGCCGGGCGCGACGCCGCGCACGCGGCCGGCGGACCGCTCCGCGCGCCGAGCGGCGGCCGGCCTCTTCCGCGACTCACGGGCGACCGTCAAACTTGACACCAAACCCCCTCCATGGGAACATTAGAGAATACTGGGAAGATGGAGAGACTCACCAAGTCCCGCCCCTACCTGCCGATACGCCAACCCGGAGCCCCCTCATGAAGAACATCGAAGAGGTCCGGGCAGCCTTCGCGAAGCTGCCCGAGCGCGTCACCGCCGCGCAGATCGCCGACGCCACCGGCCGCAGCCACATCCACAACTGGGTGGCGGATGACAGCTTCCCCGGCGAGATCGACCGCAAGGGCCGCACGATCTACCGCGACCGCGACGCCGTCCTGGACTGGTACGTCGGCCAGCCCTTCGCGCGGGCCGACCGGTCCGGCCCGCGCGACCTGACCACCAAGGTTCTCGCCGCCCAGCCGACGCAGGTGCTGCTGGATTCCCTTGAGCTGGCCGACCTGCTGGGCCTGACGCGGCGGGCGGTGAACAAGTACGCCGAGCGGTACCCGGCTGGCACGGTCGCCGACCCCTTCCCTCCGGCGGACATTGACGGCAAGCGCTCCTGGAGCCAGGTCCGCGCGTGGCTGCTGCGCCGCTCCGACCCGATGCCGACGCCGGACGAGGGCGGCGATCACGTCTGGGCGGAGGTCCGCACGTGGCTGATGCGGCGCCCCACCGACGGCACCGAAGCACGCGACGGCAGGGTCTACCTCGACGAACTGGGCCTCACCCTCGGCCAGCGCGATGTAATCGAGCGCGCCCGGCTCGCGCGTACCTCGGGCGCGAACGTACCGGTCGAGTGGCTGGCCGAGGTCCTCCACCTGGAGGGCCCCGGCCAGGCGGAGTGGCTGGCCGAACTCCTCGGTCTGGAGGACGCCGGGAGCACCGCGCTGCGCCCCCGTGACACCGCTCCCGAGCAGGAGCCGCGCCGGCTGCGGCCCACCCCGCTGGCCCACGAGCTCGGTCTCAACATCGAGACGATCAAGCACTACGCGCGCTCGTACACCCCGGAGAAGTCCAAGGACCCCTTCCCTGCCAAGGACGACAGCAGCGCCCGCGACATCGCTGAGGTTCGGGACTGGCTGGTCCGCAATCGCAAGCTCCGCCCCACCGAGGAGGTGCCGGCCGACGCCTGACCGCCTGCACCGACCCACCGTTCAGCACACCGCTGACTCCGACGCCCCGGGACTTCCGGGCCCTCCAGATGAAGCCAGGTGACCGTCCTGCTCGACATCGAAGCCGACGCTCCGCTCAGCCCCCAGGACACCGCTCACGCCGCGCGGCTCCTCACCCTCGCCGGCTCCCTCGGCATCGACCCGACCGACCTGGACGAAGCCGTGCACGATGCGGCCGCCCGCTACGCCGGCGATGCATCCAACGCCGCCGACGAAGTCGACTCCGACGAGCTGCACGACGAGGCCGGCCGCCAGGCCGCCGACGACGTCAACAACCGCGGCCTGGAGCGGCAGGTGGCCTACCTGGTCGCCCAGTACGGTCACATGGCGGCCGAGCGGATCATCCGCCAGTCCGCCTGACGCCCCGGCCCCACCGAGTCCCTGCCGGCGCCCGTCCGGTCCCGCGGGTCCGGTGCAGCGGAGTCCTGCGGGTGCGTGCGGCTCTGCGGCCTCACCCCTGGTGCCCGGCCTCCGCCCGGAGGCCGGGCACCGTCATTCGGGGTGGGGCTGCGCCTGGTGTCCGGGAGCCATGATGATCTCGGCGTGCTGCGCTCTGAAGGAGAGCGGCAGCCCCGCGGCCTTCCGGGCCCCGCGGTACGTCAGCGCCCACCCCATCTCGCGACGGGTGGTTCCATCGGCCGTCGGCTCGACGCGCCACCACAGCCATCCGAACGGGTTCGAGCGGCCCGAGGCGAACGGCGCTGCCAGGGCGTAGGTCGGCAGCCGGCTCATCTCCGTGAGGGTCTTGGACGTCTCCGGGATCCCGCCGAGCTTGATCAGGTCCTGCCGCGTGTCCCGGCGCGCCAGCTGAGCGGCGGCCCGGCATGCGGCGACAAGGAACCAGGCGACGGCCGCGGCCGCGATGCCGGCGAGGATGGTCCAGCCCTCGCTCATTTCGCGATCCGTATGCCCGGGACCAGCCGCAGCCCGAAAGGCTCCCAGCCGCCGGGCGCCGCGGTGTTCGCGCTGGTGGAGTCGAGGCCGCAGAACTGGGCCAGCACCGGCTGGAACTCCCGGACCGCCGCCGTCGCCTCGCCGTACGCGGCCTTCCCCTCGTCGAACTTCGGCCAGGCGCGTGCGACCTCCGCGGCCACGTACTGGCGGGACATCTCGCTCGTTTCGTCCGTTGCCGCGGGGTCGAGGGCGAACCGCTCGTTGCAGTAGCCGGTCCAGGACGAGCGCAGCGCCAGGAGTTGCCGTGTGGCCATCAGCGCGGGCAGGAGGACCGGGACCAGCGGGGAGTCGGGAGTGATGCCGGCTGCCAGTCTGTGCAGCGCGGTGTGCACGGCGAAGCTGTCGTACACCGCCTCGCCGACCAGGCCGTCGCGGTCGCGTCCCGGCGTGGCGCCAAGGAACGGCGTGCGGGTCGCCACCTCCAAGTGCGTGTGCCAGGCCAGCTCCCGCTCGCCTCGAGGCGTCTTCCGGTCGGACATGCTCTCCCCCTCGCGCGCGCCGTGTGCGCCGGACGCCTGTCTACCCGACCGTCGCTCAGGTCACAACGATCACAGGAACATCAGGCGCCCCACTTCTCGGCGCGCGTTCCGGCAGGTCACGCCGGGGACACCACACTCCGCGCTTCCTCCGGGCTCCCCAGAGCGGCAAGCCCCGTCCCGGAGTTCGGGACGGGGCTTGGGTACGGTGCGCGGCCGCTAAAGTAGGGGTGCGTTCACCTCGTCCCGTCCGCCTCGGCGGCCTGGGCGGCGGTGTTCGTGGTGAGGGGCCGGACGGTCTTGCAAATCCCCTTCTTCACCGGAGGGGAAGACTTCGGTCTGCTGTCCGGCCCCGCTTCTGCTGTCCGCAGGTCCTGCGGACCCTGCCGGCTACTCGGCCGGTCCTCCGTGCCGGTCCGCCCGCTCACGCTGCCAGCGGCGCCAGCCGTCCCAGGCGAGCCACCCCGTGCACGCGGCGACGACCGCGATGGCCGCCCATGTCGCTGCGGTCTGCTGGGCCGAGTTGGCGAGCAACGCGGCCGCGAAGGCCACGACACCGAGCACCACAGCCGCGATCGCCGGGTTCTTAGCCGGCCTTTCCGTACGCCCCACCATGCGAATTCCTCCGAAGACTCTCCTGCGCCACGGGTGAGTGTGCCGCACTGCCCCTCCCGCTGCCCGCCGGTCGACAACTTGTCTGCCGACGGGCCTTTTTGCGTGCCCGCGGGGGTGCGGTGGGCGGCACTCTCACCCGTTGACCCTTTTAACTTGACTCAAGAGTACCCCATGCGTTACATTATAAGAGTCAGGGGGTCGGACGGGACTCCCAGTCGATTGAGGAGCTATTGCCTGTGACTGTGCTTGAGATCCCCACCAACGGAACTGCCCTCCGCGCCCCCGGCCGCAAGGACGCCTGGAGCATCCTGGGCGCCAGCGTGAGCGAGGCGAACACCGCCCGCGAGGCCCTGGAGATGGCCGACCTGCGCGACTGGAACGTCCGCCTCATGGGGAACGTCACCGCCACCGAGGTCACGATCCACGAGGACGGTGTCAGCGCCACCGAGGTGAAGATGCCCGACACCCGCGCCACGGTCCGCACCAACCCGCGCACCAACGCGACCGAGTACCTCAGCGCGGTCGGCCGCAAGTACACCCCGGTCCAGATCGAGGCGTACGAGAACGTGCTGGACCTGGCCCGCCGCGAGAGCGGCGCCGTCTTCCACAAGGCGGGCGCGTACGACAACGGCAAGAAGTTCTTCATCTCGATGAGCCTGCCGGGCACCATGCGCATCGGCGGGGTCGACGAGCACAACATGCACCTGACTCTCTTCGGCAGCCACGACGGCTCCTCGGCGAACTCCCTGCACATCGGCCCGACCCGCCTGGACTGCGGCAACATGCAGCGGATCATCATCGCGGGCGCCAAGCACAAGGTGTCGGTCCCCCACACCAGCTCCGCCCTGGACAAGCTCGTCACGCTGGAGAACGAGCTGGCCGTCCTCTTCGACTGGCAGGACGCCTTCGAGCGCGAGGCCGAGCGGATGCTCAACACCCCGCTGGCCATGGGCCAGTTCGAGAAGCTCGTCACCAGCCGCGACCTGTGGCCGGTCCCGACCAGCCCCACCACCCGCACCCGCAAGAACTACGAGCAGCGCATGACCACCCTGCGCAACCTCTTCGAGAACGCGGCCACCCAGGAGAGCATCCGGGGCACCGCGTGGGCGGGCTGGAACGCGATCGGCGAGTACCTCGACCACTACGCCAAGGCCAACTCCGTCTCGGCGCGCGCCGCGCGGTCGCTGTCCGACATCGGCGCGGTCACCAAGAAGAAGACCGCCGCCCACCGCCAGCTCCTCGCCCTGGCCGCCTGACCGGCCCCTTTGACCGGCCGCCGGGAGCACTCCCCCACCCGCTCCCGGCGGCCCCCTCCCCCCCCCAGCGACTGAAGCGACGGAGATTTCCGTGTCCCCCGACGCCGAGCACGACGCCGCCCTGTACGGGCACGGCGTCAGCGCCCACGAGGACGGCCACTACGTCCACATCGCGGCCGGCCCCTGGTCGACCCGCTACTGGACGGGCAACCCCGACAGCCTCTGGGCCGAGGAGCGCGCCGACTACTGGATCGCATCCGTATGGGGGCGCTGCGGGCGGGGCCTGACCTGGAAGTCCGGCCCGTCGTCCGCCACCACGCCCCGCTCCTGCCCGACCTGCGTGCTGAGCGACGCGGCCATCTCCGCCCGCCACACGCGCATCCGCTGAGCCGACCGAAAAGGGATTCCTCCGCTGTGACCGCCGTCCTCACGCTGATCAACGACTACGCGACCCGCATCGTGGAGTACACGATCGCCCCGTCCGCAGACGGATCGGTGCCGCACCTTCCCACCGAGGTCGCGCCACTGGCCGTCACCGGGTTCCGGCTGACGTACACCAGCCGCCGGGGCTCCGCGTGGAAGCTGGAGATCGTGACGTGCACGGGCAACCACGCCCCCGACGGGCAGTCCGGACACGCCCACCGCGGCCAGCAGCACCACTACCCCGAGAACGCCAGCACCGGCCGCCCCGGATGGCTCAACGACCTCATGAGCACGGCGTCCGATCCGGACGCCCTGCTGCCCGCCCGGTACACGCGCACGCACGACAGCGCGCAGCGCACCATCTACTCCGGGATCAGCGGCACCGCCGAGATCCCGCAGTGGCACCCCCTGAACAGGCCGACGCCGAACCCGCTGCGCCCCGACGCCGTCAAGTTCACCTACGTCGCCGAGGACAACGTGTGGCGGCTGGACGTCGCCATGTTCCAGGGGCCGTGGGTGGCGACCGGGCAGCAGCCCGCCCCGGAGCAGAACCGCGGCGAGAAGCCGTACTACCCCACCTCCCCCGGCGGCTCCCTGCGTGAGGCCCCGGCGTGGGTGCGCGACCTCATCGACCGCCACAGCCTGCCGCCCGCGCTGGCCACCGTGTAGCGGCTCACCGACCGGCCACGGGGCGCCGGTCCCGTCCCCGGCGTCCCGTGGCCGCCCTTCCCGCCAACTGCCCTCCCCCTTCTTCCCGTTAGGAACTGCACCTGTGGCAACCGCGAATGGAATTCTCAACGGCCTCAAGGTCATGGCCTTCGAGTTCGCCGAGACCCCCCGCAGCACTCCGGAGAACCGCCGCTACTTCAAGGAGGTCCTGAAGGTCCTCCTGGAGGACGACACCGTCGTCTACAACTGCGTCTGGCAGGGGTGCGAGTTCACCCGGCCGTCCGCGAGCGGGGTGTGGCCGCACACGAAGGTCCACAAGAACCAGGCGGTCAAGGCGCCGAAGACCACTCCGGACCCGTCGGCGATCGACGTGAGCGGGCTGACGCTCGCCGAGCTCATCGAGCGCGCGCAGAAGGCCACCTGGTACAGCACCGAACTGGACGCCGCCCTGAAGAAGCTGACCAAGGCCACCCGCGAACTGGATGAGTGGAAGCCGCGCGCGAAGACGGCCGAGCAGCAGCTCAAGGTCATCCGCAACGCCTTCGCCGCAGCGGCGTAGCACACCCGCGCCGTGCGGGGCGGGCCGCTCGCCGGCCTCGTCCCGCACCGGCCACGGGCCAGGGCGGGGAGGACGGCGTTCGCGACCTCCCCGCCTGCTGTCCACCCGCTTCCCAACTCCCTGGAAGGACGCCTCTGATGCGCCTTGCTGACCTGCCCGCGGGTGTGTTCGTCATGACCGGCTCCGTCGTCACCGGCGTCGAGGCCCGCGAACTGCGCGAGGGCGATCTCCTCACCGTGAACGGCACCGCGGTCACCGTGACCGGCACCGACCACCACGACCCTCCGGGGATGTCCCGCATCCCCGTCAGCTACCGCCCGTACGACAACGACACCGTCCGCGTCGAACGGTGGAGCGTTCCGAGCGACACCCGCTTCACCCCGCTCCAGCTGCTGCGCGCCGACCGCGTGGAGTGCGGACTGTGCGAGCCCGGCACCAACGGCCACGACGTCCTGCTCGACCGCGTCACCGAGGGCTGGGTCCAGTCGTGGGTGTGCGACCAGCACCTCGAACTTCCGTAACCCCCGGCCGCGCCTCAACCGCTCGTGCCCCGCACGAGCAGGGCGCTGCACCACAGGCGACCACTCCGATCCCCGAGTCCGTCGCCCCGGGACGGCCCCGACTGCGGGCCGCCTTGCCCCCATCCCCTTCCGAGAGGAAACCTGCATGACCACTGCACTCGCTGCTCCCCTGGCCGACCTCACGGCGTACAACACCGCGGTGGACACCGCCCTCGCCGCCTGCCGGGCGTACTACGGGCCGGGGGACACCACCCTGTCCGACGCCGCGTATGACCAGCTGGCCCGCCAGATCCGCGAGTACGAGCGCGCCCGCCCCGAGCACCTGCGCTACGACTCCCCCACCGGCAAGGTCGGCGGCGGCGCGGCCCCGGTGGGCGACGTCGCCCACACCGTGCCCATGCTGTCGCTCGGCAACGTGTACTCGCCCGACGAGCTGGTGAAGTGGCAGGCGTCGCTGTCGCGCCGCCTGGGCGGACCGGTGCGCGGCGGGTACGCGGTCGAGCCGAAGCTCGACGGTCTGGCCGTGGCCGCCCGCTACCGCGACGGCCGCCTGGACCAGCTCATCAAGCGCGGCGACCATGCGACGGGCGAGGACGTCTCGCACGCGATCGGCGTCATCGACGGTCTGCCCGCGACGCTGTCCGTGCCGCTGACTATCGAGATCCGCGGCGAAGTCCTGCTGACCCGCGCCCAGTTCCAGGCGGCCAACGAGACCCGCCGCGCGCACAAGGCCAAGCCGTTCAAGAACCCGCGCGCGGGAGCGGCTGGCACGCTGGCGGCCAAGAACCGCCCGTACCGCATCGAGCTCTCGTTCTTCGCGTACGGGGCCGTCGAGCTGGACGCCGTGCCGTTCGCCCCGGCCGTGTCCACGCACGAGGAGCTGCTCGCGCAGGTCTCCGAGGCGGGGGTGCAGACCACCGCCGACTCCGCGGCCGGACTGCGGGTGTACGCCACGCTGGCCGAGGCGCAGCAGCGGGTCGACGAGATCGCCGCGATGCGGCCGGACCTGCCGTTCGGGATCGACGGCGTGGTCGTCAAGGCGAACGCGGTCGCCGAGCAGGAGGAGGCCGGGAACGCGAGTGATCACCCGCACTGGGCCACCGCCTTCAAGCTGCCGCCTGAGACGGCGGAAACCCGGCTCATCGACATCGAGTGGAACGTCGGCAAGACCCGCATCATCGCGCCCCGCGCGGTGCTGGAGCCGGTCGAGCTGGAGGGCAGCACGGTGGAGTTCGCGACGCTGAACAACCCGCGGTTCATCCGCGAGCTGGGCCTGAAGGTCGGGGACACCGTAGTCATCGCCAAGGCCGGGGATGTGATCCCGCAGGTCCTGGGCGTGGCGGCGGACAAGCGCACCGGCAGCGAGCGGCCCGTCGAGTTCCCCTCGTCCTGTCCGCAGTGCGGCGGCGACGTCGACACCTCCGGTGAGCGGTGGGAGTGCGCCGAGGGCATCAACGGCACCTGCGGTGCGCTCGCCGGCCTCATCTACGCGGTCGGCCGCGAGCAGCTGCACATCGAGGGGCTCGGCGACACCTACATCGAGGCCCTGGTCGACATGGGCGTCCTCGGCGACGTCGCGGACTACTTCGCCCTGACCGAGGAGCAGCTGGCCGAGGCCACGGGGTCCGCGAAGCGGGCGAAGACGGTGCTCGGCGAGATCGCCAAGGCCAAGGAGCAGCCGCTGGACCGGGTGCTGTGCAGCCTCGGAATCGTGCGGACCGGCCGGTCCGTGTCCAAGGCTCTCGCCCGCCAGTTCGGCACCATGGACGAGGTCCTGGCCGCCGACGCCGAGGCTCTGGCCCAGGTGACCGTGAGGGTGAACAAGGTCGGCTCCGCCAACGCGGCGAAGATCGTCGCCCACCTTCAGGTGCTGCGCCCCGTCATCGCCAAGTTGAAGGCCTCGGGCGTGAACATGGAGCAGCCGGACGCCCCCGCGAAGAACACCTCCGGCCCGCTCGCCGGGGACTCCGTCGTGGTCACCGGTGGCATGACCGGTCCGCTCGCCGGACGCAACCGGACCGCGATGAACGAGCTGATCGAGGCCGCGGGCGGCGAGCCCGCGGGCAGCGTCAGCAAGAAGACGACTCTGCTGGTCGCGGGCGAGAACGCCGGGTCCAAGCTCGCCAAGGCCCAGCAGCTCGGCATCAAGATCCTGGACGAGGAGACGTTCGCGGCGCTGGTCGCCGACCACCTCTCCTGACCCTTCCCTTCCCCCCAGTGAGGCGGGGCAGCCGTACGCGGCTGCCCCGCCTCACCGCGTCTCGCCGTCACGTGGGTGGGCACTGAGCGCCGCGGCCGGCGCTCCCCTGAACGGGCGGCCTCTGTCCACAGGCCTGCCATTTCACCCTGCTTCGTGAACGGCCAGGTAACTGGCCCCGGAGCAGGGGAGTAGACGTGTGCAGATCACTCGCCCAGGGCGGCCGGCGCTGCCGGGGGAGCAGTCTGGCGGTGCGGCGCGCCCGGTACGCCACGGTCACCTCCGCAGCGGCGAAGGGATACCGGCAGGCCCTCGACGACGGCGAGGTCGACTACGGCGGCGGCGCCTGGGAGGCGCACGAACGCGCCCAGTCCAGCGCGGACCGTGCCCGCGCCGCCGCCGAGGCCGGTGACCACGAAGCCGCAGAGCGCGCCGCGCTTGACGCCAAGAACCAGATGAACCACGCGGCACACCTGGCCCGGATCCACACGCAGGGGCGTGTGGCCCGAGCCGCCGAGGCACGGCGTACGACCAAGCAGGTGGACAAGGCGCTGGCCGGTGCCAACCCGAAGTACCAGGCAGGGGTGCGGGCCTACTCGCACAACTGCACCCACGTGTCGCAGGCTTACGAGCTGCGCCGACGCGGACTGGACGTCCAGGCGGCGCCGGACACGACGGGTGGCCGATCGTTCGTCGAGTACAGCGAACCCTGGGGCGGCTGGCAGAAGTTCACGCACTGCGACAAATCGGCGTCGGATGTCGGCCGCTCGCAGGTGGAGCGGGCCTTCGCCGAACCCGGCTCGCGCGGCATCGTCAGGGTCCGATGGAAGAACGGAGGCGGCCACGCCTTCAACGTCGAGAACGTCGACGGCAAGATCCGGTTCATCGACGCGCAGCCGACACCTCCGGTGACCGATGCCTCGCACTACTTCTCCCTCGCCACGGAGTCCGGGTACTTGCGGCTCGATGACAAACCCACCCCTTCCAAGAAGACCCTTGCGCCCTTCATCGCGGACTGAGCGGTCGGCACAGCCGGGACGAGTAGTGAAAACTTGACACGACTCCCCTCTGTGAGTACATTAGTGATATAGACTCTGAAGGATTGGACACACTCATGACCATCACGTACGAGCAGGCACGTGACCGCGTGCGCGCAGAACTTGAGCCCACCTGGAAGCTCGGGACGTTCTCCATCGACGACCGCACGATCGTGGAGAACGAGACGATGTACGTCTTCGAGGTCGGTGCACGCGAGTTCCTGAAGGACAACGATCCCGCCTTCGAAATCGTGGGCGGCGTGACCGTGGTCTACAAGGAGGACGGCCGCGTCGACAGCCTCCCCTCCGTGCAGGTGGCGCTCGACCCGTCCATCCGGCGGCGTTCCAACCCCGAGCCGACCCTCAGCTGACCGCAGGAGGAAAGGCCCAGGCCGGCTCACAGGCTCGAACACCGTGAACGGGCGACCGAGTCGCCCCAAGACGCGCTCCCCCGCAACCCCCGGTGTCCCTCCTTCCCAGGAGCGCCCGGAGCCTCGGCAAAGCACGCGGCGCCCGCGGCCAGTGTCAGCACCAAGACCACGCTGCCGGTCGCGGGCGAGAGCGCCGGGTCCGAACTCGCCCCGGCCCAGCAGCCGGCCATCACGATCCTGACCGAGGAGTCCGCGACACGGATCGCCGACCACCTCGCGTAGATCCTCCATCGACCCGGTGAGGCGGGGCAGCCGTACGCGGCCGCCCCGCCTCACCGCGTTTCGCCGACCCTGCCGCACCCCCCGGGCACGCCGTGCCCGGGGGGTGCGCTGCGCCTGCCCGTCTGCTCGTTCGCCGGCCTCTGTCCACAGGCCCGCCTCCGCAAGATCACCCAACCGCCCGGACGGGTGGTCGCGCGGCAAGCGGCAGATGGGAGCGGGCGTGTGCAGGTCCATAGCGAAAGGAGGCCGGCGGTGTACGTCGTCGCAGCCGGCCATGCGCTCGGCTCGGCGCGCCGCCTCCCTCCAGCTGGGCAAGACCGTCGCCGAGACCGGGGACGCGGACGCGCAGGCGGCGTACGCGAACGCGCAGGCCTGGACGGCGCGCACCAAGGAAGCCCTCGACGCCGGTGACGACGACCGGGCGCGGATGTACGCGGACAACGCGAAGAAGTGCGCGGCCGCGGCCCGCGCGTACGCCCGCGGCAAGCAGCCCAAGGAGCCCTACCCGGACGCCGGCGATGCGGAGGCCCTGACTGCGGCGCCGCCCCCGCCGCCGCCCGAGCAGACCCGCGCGGCGCGAGCGCTGGCCGGCGCGGCGGGCATCGGCGGGCGCGCCCGGGTCCTGCCGCCGCGGGCCGACGGCGGGCAGACGACCGCCTGGAACGACCAGGGCTTCGGCGGCGCCGCCACGGTCTACCCGAGCGAGGGCGACGAACCCCCGCACGCGCGGGTCGTGTTCAGCCAGCTCGACCGCGACCGCTACCAGGCGCTGGCCGACTCGCCGTGGCCCTACCGGGTCGAGAACGGCCAGGTCATCTACGACCGCGTCCCGGTCGACCACGCCGAGCAGATCATCCACGCGGCCGCCTCCCGCCGCGCTGCCAAGCCGTGGGAGCGGCACGGGCTCAGCGACGCCGCCCACCGCGACAAGCTCGACGCCGCCGAGGCCGGAAAGCTCTGGCCCGAGTCGCAGCGGTGGGTCGACGGCCTCAACAACAGCCAGCGCAGGTGGATCAAGAAGTACACCGGCCACGACTACCAGGCGATCAACGAGCACCTCTACAAGCACCGGAGCCTGGACGAACCGGCAGCGCACCTCAAGGTGAAGATGCGCACGGTCACCAAGCACATGGACTCGGCGATCGCGGCGGCCGGCGTCTCCGAGACCGCGCACCGCGGGTACCGGGGCTTCACCCCGCCCCCGGAAGTCCTGGCCGGCAACCGGGTCTCCTCGTGGGTGCGCGAGAAGTTCGTGGTCGGCGCCCAGTACCGGGACGACTCCTACATGTCGGTCTCGCACGATCCGGCGGTGGCCGCCAGGTTCTCCAACAGCTGGGGAGCGGACCACGGGGTGGTCTTCGAGACGGTCAGCCGCCGCGGCGCAGCCGTGGCATCGGTCTCCAAGTACGGCAACCACGAGCGCGAGCGCCTGATGCCGCGCGGCATGGAGTGGACGGTCGTCGGCATCCAGGAAGGCGTCACCATCGGCAAGCGCAAGTACATGGTGGTCCAGCTCTGCGACACCCAGGACAGCCACCGCTACTGACCCCCCGCCTCTGCCCCGCTGGGCCGGACCCGAGACCGGGTCCGGCCCAGCGCCGTGTGCGCATGCGCCCACCCGCCCGTGCCGCCAATCGCCGGACTCTGTCCACAGGCCACCCCTTCCAAGATCACGTGGCTGCCCGCCGGGGCAGCCCCGCGGATCGCGGGCGAGGAAGGGAGGGCACTGCGGTGTGCAGGTCGCAATCGAAGGGCGGGCGCAGGTGCGGCTCGTCCCACCCGGCCGTTCGGGCCGCGCGCCGCGCTGCCTCGACCGCGCTGCGCAAGGACGTCGCCGTGGCCGGCGCCGGGCACCCCGCGCACGGCGCGTACGCCACGGCCCAGATGTGGGAGGCCAAGACCCGTCAGGCCGCCGAGAACGGTGACGACGAGCAGGCCAAGTTGTACGCGGACAACGCGAAGTTGTCCGCGGCCGCGACCCGCACCATGCTGAAAGACCGCAAGCAGGCGCCCCGCTACCCCAATGCCGCCGACCCCCGCGTCGCGTGGGCGATGCCCGCGCGAACGCCCGAGCCGGCCGAGGACGAGTGGGGCGCGGCGCAGCTGCCGGAGTACCCCGAGCACGTCCGTGCCGCCGACGCGTTCGCGCGGGCCAGCGGGGCGGGCGGGTCTGCCACGTTCGTGCCGCGTGCCGACGGCGGGCAGACGGTGGCCTGGCGCGGGGACGACTTCGCCGGCTCAGCGACCGTGTATCCGGCGGACGGAGATGAACCGCCGCACGCCCGGGTCGTGTTCAACCGGCTCGACCAGGGCCGCTACCAGGCGCTGGCCAACTCGCCCTGGCCCTACCGGGTGGAGAACGGCCAGGTCATCTACGACCGCGTGCCCGCCGATCATGCCGAGCAGATCATCGCCGCGGCGCGCAGCCGGCAGGCGGCCCGCCCGTGGGAGCGGCACGGGCTGGGCCGCGACCCACACCGGGATCAGCTGGAGGAGAACCGGGCCGGGGTGCTGGTGCCCGAGTCGAATGCGTGGGCCTCCAGCCTCAGCTCCGAGCAGCACCACTGGGTCAGCACCTACACCGGCTCGAAGTACCGGCAGATCAACGCCCACCTCTACAACGGGCGCGACCTCGACCAGCCGGCGGAGAAGATGGACGTCCCGATGCGGGTGGTCACCGGGAACATCAACTCGGCGATCCGCTCGGCGGGCGCGGCCGAGGTGCCGCACCGGACCTTCCGCGGGTTCACTCCCCCGCTGGAGGTCCGCAAGGGCAACCGGGTCGCGCAATGGGCCCGGGAGAACTTCCCGGCCGGCAGCCGCTACCACAGCCCGTCGTTCCTCTCCTCGTCCCACTGCTCCAACGTGGCGGCCGACGAGTACTTCGCGCGGACTGACTGGGAGGACAACGGCCAGTCCGGCAAGGCCGACCATGCCGTCGTTTTCGAGATGGTCTCCCGCCGCGGGGCCGCTGTGGCGCACGTGTCGCAGTACGGGAATCTGGAGCGGGAGCGGCTCCACGAGAGCGGCTCGAACTGGGTGTCCGTGGGCGTCCAGGAGAACGTGACGATCAAGGGACGGAAGTGCGTTGTGGTGCAGCTCGTCGATATGAACGAGGTCCCCCGACACTGACAGGGCTACTTTTTCATATCGCTTGACAAAGTTTAACAATGTGAGTAGGATGATTTTCAGGGTGAGGAGCAACCGAATCTCCCCACCGGACCTTGGAGGACGACATGACAGACCAGCAGCAGCCCACTCCCCGCGACTCGCGGCTGGCGGACCAGCCCGCGATGCGCCCCGTCGGCCCGCTCCCGAAGGTCGGCCCTCGCCCCACCTTCGACGACCTGATGACACAGACCGACGAGCGGGACTACCAGCCGCTCGCCGCGCACCTGGACGACGCCGCGCGCACCGCGCTCGAACTGCCGGCGGCGCCGCAGGCGGTGACCGTGGACCGCGAGCTCGCCGGCCGCATCCGCGACTACTACTTCGACCGCCCCGACCAGATCGCCCAGCTGCCCGACGCGATCCGCGACCTGATCAACCTCTGAGCGGCCGGCCGCACCGGCCGACCTCGAGCGCCGGCACATCCGGAAGGAACCCGCGTCATGCGGCACATGAAGCCGAACTTCGACTACCACACGACCAACCGGGACAAGGCCCAGGCGTACGCCGCCCAGGCATCGTGGGAGAACATCAGCTCCCGGCGGCGCGCCGAGTACATCGCACTGGCGCGCCTGTACCTGGACCTGTCGATCCAGGACGCCGCCGGCAATACCGCCCCGACCGAAGATGCCGCTAAGGCAAAGAAGGCGGAGCGCGACCCCGCCCGTTCATGACCCCTGCGCCGCCCGGCCCACCGCGGCTCCCGCGTTCCGCGTGGGCTATTGCCTGCGCGCACCAGGAAGCATCTACTGGTCAGATGGGATCGGTGAACGAGATCGGCTTGCCGGTGGCGTGCGCATATGCGATCTCCCTGCTCGTGGACTCGCCGATATACCCGCCGGGGTTGACGACCAGAACCCGGTCGGCCAGGTCGATCTTGCGCAGGTGGAGGGCGTCCAGCGCGGTCTTCTGCTCGTCGGTGATCAACTCGTCTGCTTCGCCTGGCGCGACGACAATGACACCTGCGAAGGTCAGATCACGGTTCACCGCTCGCATCTCGTCCACGAACCGGGTAGAGCCGCAGATGCAGACAATTTCAGGTCGGTCGGGCACGGCTCAGTCCTTCGGTCGAACGGGAAGCCGTCAGTGGGCACGTTGGCATCACAAGCAGGCGCACGAGCCAGCAGTTTACGTAGCGAGATGGACACCACGCAGCTGCACCGGCGCAGGTGGGAGGCCTGCCCCGTACCGGGAATGGCGCTGCTCAACGACGAAGTCTGGGTGCACCCGGCCCACCAGCCTTCTTTAGCAACACGGCCTAACAGCATCACCGGCGGCGTGCAGACCGGGACGGTCATCATGGCGGGCACGATCGGCGGTCTGAACCTCGACGCCAACGACGGCATCACCACCCTGACCGGCAGTCCTGACGGTGAACTCGACGCCATGGCAGCAGAGTTCACTGTTGAGTTCGACCGTCCCGGCCCGCGTCTGGCTGTCCTGACCAGCGGAGAGACCGCAGCGGTCCACACACTGATCACGCTCGTCGAAGGAACGGCCACCCAGCTGGCTCCGCTCGCCGCAGCGCTCACCGCCCGCCTCACCGAGCGCGCCGCCGAGTACGGCCCCGCCCTGCGTGGCCTCACCGTGGCAACCGCGGAGTTCAACGTCGAGCTCGACCGTCCGGGCCCGCGCCTGGCCGTACTGACCAAGGGCGAGTCCCGCCTCGCCTACGCCCTGCTCGCCGCCGTGGCCGGAATCCGGCCCGACCTGGACCCCGTCGCGGAAACCGTCGCCTCCCGCCTCATCGCCCGGGTGCGCGAGTACGACGCATAACCGCCGCACGGCTCCGGGACGACGAAGCGACGCCCAGCCCGGATCGTGGGCGTGGTCCACGTCCCTCTTCTCCCCGCGCCTGAGCACGGAGGTCTGCCTGCGCGCGGCGTGCCCTTCCCGCTCCGGCGCTGGACACCTCGCCCGCCGGAGTCGACCACCGAAGAACATGACACTGGCCCCCCGTCCTCGATCACGCGCCGCCACCGCACCCTGCGGAGGCGAAGGCAGGGAACTGGACGGGGGCCGCCAACATCTCTCCGGGCACACCCCGGCAGTTGCTCCTGACCTGACTGGAAAAGGTCAGCCGCCGGCCACCCAGCGGGCCATTCCCTCGTAGGCGTCCAGCACTTTCCCGTCGAACGGGCCGATGTGTTCGCGCAGGGTGTCACCGAGTTGCTGGTACTGGCGCGCAGCACCGCGGGGGTCGCCTCGTTGGCCGGTCAGCTCCGCGAGCTTTGTCCAGGCCTCGATGACCTCCGGATGTGCCGGCCCGTACTCCTGCTGCAGGCCGTCAAGGTGCTCTTGGAGCACGGCTATGGGGTTCTCAACGGTCATGAAGGTGGCGTCCGTTCGGGCCGAGGTCGGAAGAGTCAGGCTGCGGGAGTCGATGCCCGGCGGCCGGCTTGTCGTCGGGGTAGCGGGTGGCGGCGTGGCCGGATCGGGCGGCGCGCTCCCGCGGCCGGGCCGGAGGGGTCACACGGTGGCCCCCTTGCGCGCGGCAAGGCAGTCGGCGGCGGCCAGGGCGAGGTGGTTGGCGGCGGCCGCGGCCTCGTCCGACATGCTGGTCACACCGGCGATGATGAAGGGCAGCTCGCGCAGTTCGTCCAGCTCGGGCCAGGTGACGATGTCCGGGATCCCGTGGGCGCGCAGGCCTTCGCGGACCTCGGCGAGTTGGTGCTGGTCGACGTCCTCGGGGACGCGGGGCAGGAGGAGCGTCGGCCCGGTCTCGACGAGGCTGTCGAACTGCCGCAGGAGCCAGGCCGTGACGGGTGCCGGATCGGCCAGGTGCCGAACCGACTTGATGTCGTGCTCGCCGAGGTAGGCGCTGAGGTCGTTTGCATCCTCGTCGGGCTGGAGTCCGCGGGCGTTGCGGGCGCGGTTGCGGTCCGCCCACACCGCGGCGACTGCGCTCCAGGTGGTCGGGTGGCGGCGGCGCCCCTCACGGTCGAGGAAGTTGATGAAGTCTCGGCGCCAGGCGCGGAGATGGGCGGTTGCCGACTCGTCGGGCAGGCGGGGCCAGTCGTCCGAGGCGTGCGGGGCGTTCTCGAACTCGGCCCACCACCTGTCGGCGTAGTTGCTGCGGTCTTCCGCGAAGTAGACGTCGGGGTGCTCGGCGTCGTAGAAGTCCTCGGTCTCGGTGCGGGCCTCTACGTAGGCGGCGAACCTCGTGTCCAGGAACTGCAGGAGCTGTGCGGTGTCCTCGGTGTGTCCCCAGACCGCTGGCTGGTACGGGGCCAGGGCGATGACGGCGTCGGCGTGCTCGACGAGGTGGCGCATCTGGAAGACGGCGCCGGCGTCCAGGACCACCGTGTCGTGGGTGCGGGAGGCCTGGCTGAGCAGGTCGCGGGCGCGCGCGGCGTCGGGTGGCAGCGTCATGGCACGCAGGGCACCGCAGCCGGGCAGGTCGTCCGCGAGGTCGGTGAACACTCCGGCGGGCGGAAGATCGTCGCGCAGGAGGTAGGCAAGTCCGTTGGGGTCTTCGGCGCCGGTGCCGAGGAAGGCCACCCTGGTGCCGGTGTGGGCGAGAGCGGCGGCCAGGGCGAGGGCCGCGGTGGTGCAGCCCAGGCCCGCCTGCCCGCGGGAGGTGGTCACCGCGATGACGCCGCGGGCGGGGCCGCCGGCCGGGCCGACCGGGCGGGCCTCGATCCGCTGGGGCTTGGGTCCGTCCAGTTCCTGGCGGGTGGGCAGGCGCTCCGCCCAGTCGCGGGATCCGGTCGGCTGCAAGGCGATACGGCGCAGGGCCCTGCTCCAGACGGCGCGTTCCTCGGGTGGCATGCCCTCGACCAGATACCTCCAGGCCTCGTGTTCGTCGGCCTGTGCGGTACGGGCGGTCCACAGCGGTTCGAGGCCGGTGTCCTTGGCCCACTGCTCGGCGGCCGCCAGGTCTCGGCGCCGGGCGCGGACGGTCAGGTGGGCGCGGTTGCCGGGGCGGGCGAGGAGCAGGGTGTCGGTGCGGCCGGCTGGCGGTCGCACGCGCAGGCCGGCGACACCCCCGATGCCTGCTGAGGTGCGTGTCGGCAGGATCCGTGCGAGGAGTTGTGGGAGGTGGTCCGGGTCGGGCCACAGGACGAGTTGGTCGACGTCCGGGGAAACGCCGCGCAGGCCGAAGCGCGAGGCCGTT
This sequence comes from Streptomyces sp. NBC_01142, assembly GCF_026341125.1. Lineage (NCBI taxonomy): Bacteria > Bacillati > Actinomycetota > Actinomycetes > Kitasatosporales > Streptomycetaceae > Streptomyces > Streptomyces sp. NBC_01142. The sequence goes on along the minus strand of NZ_JAPEOR010000005.1, from coordinate 112,862 downwards.
TCGGCCGGTTCGGGCAGGCGGGGGCGGGCGAGGCTGAGCATCACGACGGCTTCGAGGAGCTGCTGCTGAGGGTCGGTGGCGTCGGGTACGAGGCCGAAGTACAGGCCCCGGGCCTGGTAGAAGGCTTGGGCCGCCTGGCGTGGCTCGCCGGTGTACTGCTGGCGCAGCAGGATGGTGTTGCTGTCCCTGGACATGGGGCTTCCGTTCCGCGGCACGACTCCCCGGACCGGCGTACCGGCAGATGCAGTGAAGGCTGTGCAACTGACGTGACGACTCGTCTCTTCCCGCCGCTGGTGCACCTGTGGGTCCGGGCCACCTGGTGCGGACGGAGGCAGCAGTCCCTGCCCGGGGGACACCATAGCGCTCGCCTCGGAGCGGTCGTGCTGTTTCGGCCGACCGGCGCCCGCCGCACCCCATGGGGCCGATGCGTTCGGCCGTGCCGCACCTACCGGGTCTGGGCCGGTGCGCGAGGCCGCGACACGGCCGCGTGGCGGCTCCACCGGGCCGCTCCACACCACCACCCACGGTCTTTTTTCGTAATGCTTGACGATGTTTAGCAATGTGTGAGATCATATTTCTTGACGGCGTTAAGCGTTAGGGGAGAACATGGCCACCAAGAAGGACCTGAACCAGATGAAGAAGAAGGCGGAGAAGCAGGGATTCCGGTTCATAGAAACCAAGAACAGTCACTACCGGGTGTTCCTCGTCGTCTCCGAGGCCACCGCCACGCAGGAGGAGGTGCTGACGTTCGTCACCACGATGCCCAGCACCCCAAGTGAGTACCGCGGCCTGAAGAACGCGAAGGCGGACCTCAAGCGCTTCGGCTTCGTCTACGAGACCGAGCGCAAGGGCAAGCCCAAGCCCCAGCGCACTCACTGATCGGCCGGGGGCGCCGGGGACATCCCCGGCGCCCGGCCGACCGCGCCGTCACCGCCCTGCCCCCGAGATGAGGAAGCCATGACCCAGAACACCTACAACGTGCGCGTCGAGTACGACGTGAGCGAGACCCCGCCCGACACGATCATCAGCGACCTCCACGAGAACCTGTCCCGCTACGACGCGTCCATCGGCTCCTCCCCCGCCGGCGGCCTGACCGTGCGCCTGTTCCTCGAGGCGGACAGCCCCGTCGACGCCGGCACCCGCGGCGTCGAGTACGTCCAGGGCGCCCTGCTGAAGCACGAGATCTGGCTGCACCAGATGACCGGGTTCGAAGTGCTCACGGAAGAGGAGTTCGACCGCCGGCTCGCCGAACCGCTCGTGCCCGAGCTGGCCGGCCTGTCGGAGGTCGCCCAGATCACCGGAACTACCAAGAGCCGGGCCAGCCAGCTGCGCAGCAAGCTGGAGCCCTACTTCGTCCAGGAGCTGGCCTCCGGTCCCGTCTACCTCGCGGCCGGCGTGCGCACGTTCGCCGAGAAGGAGTACAACCGCACGCCCGGGGTGCGCCGCACCGAGATCCCCCTCACCCCGCTCGAGCGCGCCCTGCTGGAAACCCTCGCCGCGGCCGCGTCCGGCACCGAGGTGCCCTCCCCCGGTGCCGGCCACCAGGTCGCCGCCGGCGCGATCGAGGGGGTCGTGGGCAACGGGCACCAGCTTCAGCTGCACGCCCAGCCGGCCGACTCCGACGTCTCCGTCGCGCTCGACAACCTCATCGACCACGGCCTGGTCCGCATCCGCAAGATCTACAAGAAGGAGACCAAGGAGATGGACGCCGGCCACGAGGAGGACCTCGTCGTCAGCCTCACCGGCAAGGGAGAGCGCCACTCCGGCATCGACACCCCGTCCGCCGGCGCCGCCGGCCAGGAGGAGATCCACTGACCGCGGCCGGCGCACCGGCTCCGACCTGCCTCTGGGCACAGCTGAAGGCCCAGGCGGCCGGCCTGCCCATCCCGTCCTCTCCGGAAGACCCCGCAGATCTCGCCGACCCTGGCCCCCGGCTGCGGTGACCGTCGCCCGTGACGTCCGAGCCCATGTCCGATGCCGCGGCTGCAGCACCGACACCGCCCATCCCGATGCCCCGCACAGAGAGTGGAAGCAGATGTACAAGAAGCTCACATCCACCGAGCTCGCCGACGCCCTGGATCGCGTGCAGCACCTGTCGCCCGAGCTGACCGGTCCGCTGTCGATGCTCGACGAGGCGAGCCTGGGCGGCGGCCCAGTGAGGCCGGCCGAAGGCCAGGTCTGGGCGGGCGACGGAGACGTCCTCCAAGTGGAGAACTTCGACGGCGCGCTGAAGGTCTTCGGCGAGCAGGTCGTCTACGACGAGGTGCTGCGTGCGCTGGCCTCGTTCTCTCCGCCGGCCGTCGCCGTGGCCGATGCCCATCACGAGCGCTGAGGGCCGACCGCAACTATGAGGAGGGGAGTCACCGAGGTGAGTGAATGGTGGAAGCCATCGGTTGCTGAGCGCGCGGTTTCGGGGGACGCCGGCACCGCTGCGCCGCAGCTGACGCTGGACCCGGAACTGCCGGATCACGTTCAGGAGCTCCTGCGGCAGGCCGATCCCGCACTGCTGCGCGAGGCGGTTGCCGCCGAACGCACCAGCCCGTGGTGGGGTCTGGCCGATCCCCTCGGCGGTCGTCGCGCCGCATGGTGGTTCGGGGGGCTCCTGCTCAGCGTGTTCGCCCGCAGCATGTTCATGTTCGGTGTGGGAGCCTGCGCCTATGGGCTGAGCTGCGCGGTCGCAGTACTGAAGCGTCGTCGGCGCACGGCTGTCCTGCTGCGGATAGCCGATGCGCACGACCAGTTCGTCCTGGGCCGCGAACTCAACTCGGAGGCGGCCGAGTTGCTCGCTCGTGCCGCGCGGGCCGCCACGCGAGTCCAGCGTTCCTCGGTGCAGCGGTTGGACCCGGCGGACAAGCTGCACAACGACAGGCGGCTGGACGGCCAGGTGTGGGAGGTCGCCGACGCGCTGCGCACCTATAGCCGGGTAGCCGGGCAAGGGCCGACGACGGCGGTCAGCGCGGTGGTGGCGCAGGCCATGGAACCCCGCCGCAAGATCCTCCGGATCAGCCTCTCCAGTATCGGGCGCCGCGTCGAGGCCCTGGAGAACTACGCCGCGCAGATCGCCGAGGCCGAGGAGCGTCGTCGCGAGCTCAGGCAGCTGAGACAGCTGACGACGGGGACCGAGGAACTGCTCGACCTCCTGGCGGCCACCGCTCGCGATGAGCTCGCGGTCACCGAGATCGCGGGGATGAGCGAAGAGGTCGCCAAGGCTCTTGAGCTCTTCAACGAAGCACTGCAGTCGGCGCAGGACGCCGCGACCGTGGCGCTGTCCTCCCTCGCCCCGGACCCGGCCGAGGGCGCAGAGACGTTGTGAGGGGCGTCACGGCCGGTGTGCGCCGTGGGAGCGGAGCGGGAGGAGCGGTGTCCCCACAGTGGATGCGGCACGACGACTCGTGCTCGACGCCTCGGAGGACCTTCGCCATGCTCGCCACCGTTTTCGTCCTGTTGTACGCCGCGCATCTGATCGCCGACTACGCCCTGCAGACCGATCACCAGGCAGAGCACAAGGCCGAGCGCGGCGTCACCGGGTGGTGCGCCAACCTGAGCCACGCCGCAACCCATGTGCTGGTCTCCGCGGTACTTCTGTCCTTGGGCACGGTGGTGCTGGACCTGTCGTTGAGTGGCCCGGTCACAGCCGCCGTCTTGGGGTGGATCGGCGCCTCGCACGCTTTCCTGGACCGCCGGTGGCCGGTCCTGTGGTGGATGGAGCACGTCGGCAACGCGCCGCAGTGCGCGGCGAGGGGCGGTGCCGCCTTCGTGGACCAGACCGCCCATGTCACCGCGCTCGTCCTGGCCGCCCTGGCGGCCGCCGCCTGATCACCCCTGCCGCGGTCCATGCCCGCCGCCGGTGTACGGCAGGGTGTTCACCAACCAACCGGCCGTCCGCGGTCGTTGTCGAAAGCCGGGTGCCGCCCGGTGAAGGAGGAAGCATGAAGTCCGTCAGCGAGGTCGCCGTCCTGGCCGAGGGCGCGCATGCCGGGCAAGTCGACAAGATCGGCGTGCCCTATATCGAGCACGTCCGTGCGGTCGCCGCCGGGCTCGCGCCGTTCGGCGACGAGCTCGTCATGGCGGGCCTGCTGCACGACATCGTGGAGGACACCGACTGGACGGCCGAGAAGCTGCTGGGCACCGGCATCCCTGCGCGGGTCGTCGAGATCGTCGAGGCGGTGACCAACCAGGCGGGCGTGGCGTACGAGGAGAAGATCCGGCGCATCACCGACGACCCGTCGGCGACGCTCGTGAAGATCGCCGACAACGCGCACAACTCCCACCCCGACCGGGCGGCCCAGCTGCCGGCGGACAAGCGGGAGCGCCTGGCCGCGAAGTACCGCACGGCGCGCGCCGCACTGTGGCCGGCGGCAAGCCGCTCCGACATCGAGGCGATCGTGCGGATCGTCAATCCGGCGCTGCTCGCGGAACTGGACGAGCACTGTCCCGGCACCCCGGCTCCGTCTGCCGTCAACGCGATCGCGGAGTAGCGGATATGAGCATCACCTTCAAGCAGTGGCTGGAGGAGCAGCGCCACACGACGCTGGAGAGCGGCGTTCTCGCCCGCGACGTCGCCGCCGACCCCGACTGGCCCGACTCCGACGACCTCGAGGATCTGGTCCTCTACCTGGACTGGAAGGGTGCGAGCGACGAGGCCGTGGCCAGGCTCCGCTACGTGCACGTGCTGTACGAGGTCGACGCCGGGTGACCACCGCGGCCGCGCCGTCGGCGCGCGTGGGCGGGTTGGCCGAAACTCGGTCCGCCCGCTCCTCCGCTGTTGGAGCGCGTGCTGGCAGACTCCGCAGATGGACTCCGGCACGGCCCCTGGCGTGAGCACCCTGGAACCTCACGAGGCGATGGTCACGTTGCTGCGCCAGCACCACGTTCTGCACTCGCCGCAGGTGGAGGCCGCGCTGCGGGCCGTGGAGCGGCACCGGTTCGTCCCCGAAGCCACGCTGGAGGACGCCTACGGCGTCTACACCTCGGTGACGATCAAGCGTGATGCCGCCGGCAGTGTGCTCAGCTCGGCGTCCGCGCCCCAGGTGGTGACCGCGATGCTCGAGCAGGCCGGGGTGCAGCGCGGACACCGGGTCCTCGAAGTGGGGGCCGGCACCGGCTACAACGCGGCCCTCCTCTACTGCCTCGTCGGCCCGGCGGGGCAGGTCGTCACCATCGAAAGCGACCGCGACGTCGCCGCGCGCGCAGAAGCGGCCCTGCGCGCGGCCGGGTACGGGCGCGTGGTGGTCCGGCATGGCGACGGCCGGGCTGGAGCTGCAGGTCTCGGTCCCTTCGACCGGATCCTCGTGACGGCCGGCGCGTTCGACATCGAGGAGGCGTGGCTGCACCAGCTCGCCCCCGGCGGCCGGCTCGTCGTCCCGCTGCGCCTGGCGTGGCCGCTGGCGGCGGCGTTCGAACGCCGCCGCGAGCACTGGGTGTCGGTGTCCACTGAGACGTGCGGCTTCATCCCGGTCACCGGGCCCGGTGCCCGGGTGCCGCGGGCGGTCGACGTCGGCGGCGGCGCGCTCGTGCTGCGCCTGGAGGACGACCGGCCGGTGGATGCGGCAGGACTGCACGACTGTCTGAAGGGGCCGCGGGCGGTGGAGTGGACGGGCGTGCGGGTGGACGACGGTCCCGGGTGGGAGGCGCTGCACCTGTGGCTGATGGCCGACCCGCGCACCCCGGGCTTCACCAAGGTCAGCGCCGGTCAGGACGCGGTCGCCTCCGGTGTCGTACAGCCCCTGATGCCGTGGGGCGGTCCTGGCTTCCACCGCGGCGCCACGGTGGCGTACCTGGCCAACCGCCGCGGGCTGGGCGGGGAGGGTGACCGGTTCGAGATCGCCGTGGTCGCCCACGGATCGGGCGCCACCGCACTCGCCGACGATGTCGCCGCCCGGCTGCGGGAATGGAACACGACGTGGCGCGGCCGCGGCGCCCACCATCTGGAGCTGCACCCACGAGGCTCCGGGGACACCACGTCCGGCACGGTCATCGCCGAGCGCGACCGCCACATCCTCAGTGCGGTCTGGACGCCCACCACCTCGGCGGCCTGACTGACTCGTTCGGCATGTGAGGGCTCCCGTGCAAGGCCGGCGCCGGGTGAGCACGCTGTCCGCGACCGAAGGATGCTGGCTCCCGCCGCGATCACCGCCGTTCAGAGACGGATGCGGTCCCGGTAGAACGGCGCAAGGACACGGTGCAGTCCGTTCTCGCCCGCGTGCCCGGCACGAAGGGAACTGTCGTCCAGATCCGCGCCCGAATGCTCCTTGTGGACGTAGTCCAGGGCGCGCCAGCGCACCATGACGGGATCGTCGGCGTCGTCCAACGCGTGCCCTACCGCTTCGAGTCGGCTGTGAATCTGTTCGTGCAACCGGGGGCTCGTGTATTGGAACGGGGCGCCGGCCAGCTCCTCCAGGTCCTGGATGGTGATGTCGGCCGCAGCGACGGAGCGTTCACGGGCCAGCAGGTAGAGGCTGACGGCCAGAGCACCCGCGGCTTCGACGTTGTCGATGCCGACGTCGAGTGTGGAGTGGGACGGGCGGAACTTCTCGTCGCCGAACGCGGGGGCCAGCGCGGTGCGCACGCGCCGCCACGCCTCGGCCCACAGGCTGCTGCCCTCGCGCTCCGCTTGTGTGACCAGCTCGTCCAGGCGGTCGCGGACCGTCAGGATCGCGGAGTTTCCCAGGGGCAGTTCCGCGAGGTGATCCCACCGGTAGTACCCGAGGTCGAGGTCCTGGTGCATGTAGACGGCGTGCACACGGTCGATGCTGATCTTGACGCGGTCCGGTCGGATCTCGCGAAGGCGGCGGTTGAAGCGGGCGTCATGGACGTCGCCTGTGCGGTAGTACGCGAGCGTGGAGTGCGGCCACTCCCGGTCCGGAGCCGGTCGTGGGCTGATGCCCTCCACCGTGGAGACGGCTTCGCGGACCTTGGTGGTCACGGCCGCGAGCGGCGGCTCCGGGTACATCGCCACGGTCACGGCGCTTGGGCCGGGCCACACGGGGCCCAGCTCGGCGTCCACGCATCCGCCGTAGTCGGCGAGCTTCGTGCGGACCCGCTCAACCGCGCGCTCCACCTGCTCCCGTGTCAGGTTGTGATGGACGCCGAGCACGGTCCAGTGCAGCCACTCGGCGGGCACGGTCCCCAGCTGGCCGCCGTACTCTGCGAGCAGCTCGTGGTGCGCCCGCGTGTACTCCACGTACGCAGGGTCGTCCAACCTCGCCACGAAGTGCAGATACGGGCCCTGCGCCCACGTCCTCTTCGGAGAGAAGAAGCTCTCCATACCCCCACCTTCCACCTGCGGAATCACGCCGTGCGCTCCCGCACGCTACCGAACTCACCAGCCGCCTGCGCGCGCAACGGCACGGTCTGCAGCGGCACTTGAGCCAAAAGCCTCCGTACCCTCTCTTCCCGGCGTGTATCCGCTCCGCCCACCCGCGAGCTGACGAGTTGCCCTCCGCGTCCGAGCGATCCAAAGGCCACAGCGGGGGCCGTGCCCCTGTTCCTTTCCCGGGCCGGAGCGGCAACGATGGTCACGGACACTTGGAACACTACGAGGGGGATCGATGAGCAAGGCAGCGGGAAGAGTGCTGGCGGCGTGGAGGTTGGAGACTCGCGTCTCGTCCCCGTCAGAGCACCTTCGCGTCCACGTGACACCCCGCGACCTGTCGGCCGCGGAAGGGGAGAACGGTCCCGCTCTGCATCTGATGGCGCCGCCGAACGCCGAGCCGGGGATCAAGGAGAGCGCTTCCGTCATCGTGGTGGACGCCACCAACGCCCCGCCGCCCAACGGCGCGTTCGACGTCCTCGAGGACGCGGTGCGTGCGTACCCCGGGGTCTTGGTGGTCGGCGCTGTCACGGGCAACCACAGCGCGCTGGTGTGGGTACGCGTACAACCGCCGTCGGTGTGGCAGCCCGTAGGGTACACCGTGCACGTACATGCGAAGGGCGGAGCGCCGGAGTTCTACGCGTCGGCCCTCTACGGCTGGATGCGCTGGTGGCTGGAGAACCTCGACCGGAGCGCTCTGCCCGACGGGTTCCCGCCCAGCGTGCTGCTGCCGCGCCCTCCAGAGACGGTGGAGATGGTGATGCCCGAGACCTCCGTGCAGCTCTCAATCCGGCACGCTGAACGCGCCCCCGACCGTCCTTTCGAGATCCACGACCCGGACGACCCGCTGTACCGGTAGCGACCTGGGGGCGAGTTCCAGCCAGGTAGACGAAGGCCCTGCCTCGGTGATCCGGCCGGCCGTACCGTTCCACTCCATGAAGCCGTTCGAGTTCAAGGCCGGTGCACAGTCGTGGCAAGCCGGGACGCTCCTTCACTGGTACGTCGAGTTGGACTGGGCGGACCCAAGACACCAGGAGCTCAGCGACCTGGTCACGGAGTCCAACCAGGCTCTCGTGGAGGCCGGGTTCCCCATCACGCCAGTGGAGTTGAAATGGCTCCACATTACGGTCGACCAGATCAGCGTCCCGGCCGACGAGATCACCCCGGAGCAGCGGGACAAGCTCGTCGAGGAGGTGTCCGCGCGGATCGGTGGCGTCGAGCCGTTCACCGTCACCGTGGGGTCGCTGCTCTCGTATCACTCCGGAGTCATTGCGGATCTCGCGCCGGACGACGAGCTGGCTGCCCTGCACACGGCCGCCCGCGCGGGCACACGGGCCGCGCTCGGTGACGAGGCATGCCGCTACCAGTGGGGCCTGCAGCACTTGACGACGGCCTACGCCCATGCCGAGGCCGACTCTGACGCGGCCCAGCGCATCCTGCGGCGTATCCGCCCCAGCCACGCTCCGCTGCACATCAGCACGGTCCATCTCGTCGACGTCACCGCGCAGACGGACACGGCGTCGAAGACCGTGACATGGAATCGTCTCGCCACGATTGCACTGGGAGAGTCGGAATGACCGCGATCAGAGTCGTCACGTTCAACACGCTGTTCGGCGGCCACGACGACTTCGGCCTCGGCGGCGGTGACCGATGGCACGGGCAGATCCCGTTCCTCAAGAGTCTTGAGGCAGACGTCCTGGCGCTGCAGGAGTGCAACTTCTGGGATCTCCTCGGCCAACGACGCATGTACCAGACCTTGAACGCCCTCGGCATGGGCAGCGCCTATCTCGCGTACGCCAACGAGACGACGAGCGGTCACCGCTTCCACACCGTGATCATGCTGAGCCGTCGTGTCCAGCTCGCCGCACAGGGCGCGGACCGGGATCGGTACCACCACGTCATGGGCTGGGCGAACCTGGTCGTGCCGGGCCTGGAAGGGCTGCTGGAACTGCGCAATCTGCACCTGGACCCGTTCGACCCGCGCAATCGCGCGCGGGAGGTGTCGCCGCTGGGCGTACTGGCCGCCCCCGGCCGCCGCTCCCTCGTTGTCGGCGACATCAACGCCATCGGCCTCGGCTATCCGGAACCTGACTGGACGCGGCTGCCGGCACACGCCAAAAACGGCCAACTCCGGCTGCCCCGCGAGGAAGAGGTCTCCGATCGGGACGCGACCGAACTTCTGGGACGCGCCGGGTTCCTGGACGCGAGCCACCCCTCCGGGCAGGGGGTGGCCCCGACTGCCGCGTTCGGGGAAGGGGACGTGCCCCGGCGCCAGGACCTCATCCTCATGAGCCCCGCCCTGGCGCCGGCGCTTGTCGACTACCAGGTGCACTTGGAGCCGATCGACAAGGAGCTGTCCGATCACGGCGCGGTCAGCGCCACCTTCGAGTTGAGCCGCCTCGCCTGAGTCCGCCGGAAGGTCAGGCCACGCTGCCCTGAAGGTAGTGGTGCGTGAAACGGTGGTGCGCCCACCGCGCTCCCGCGTCCAGCAGCGAGCCGCCGGGCGTCTGCTCGAAGGCGGGGAGGTCCCATCCGCTCGCGGTGTGGGTCACCGGCTCGTGATAGGCGGTCAGCGAGCGGACCAGGGCAGACAGCTTCGAGTCGTCGTCCAGGTCGTGATGGCGCTCGGCCAGGCCCGCGCGAATGGTGTCCTCGAGCGACGGCGCGTCTTCGTCGGCTCGGCGCGGGGTCAGCGCGGCCACGATGTTCTCCACCGGCGCGCTCTCGGGCTCGTCGTCGAGCGGGCCCGCGTACAGGAGCAGCGCGATCGTGGGGAGCGCGAAGGTGAACGGTCCGCCGGTGTCGTGCTTGGGCCAGACCGGCTCGAGCAGGGTGGCCGAGCGGCGCAGGGAGTCGGACCACCGTTGGTTTCGCCAACTGCCGTCCTCCGCCACGCTGAAGGCCATTCGGCCCGCCGACCACCACAGATTCCGCATGTCAGCCATGCCGTCAAACTACGTGCCTGGGGCGTGCGGCGTCCGCCACTTCGATCAGTTCCGCAGGCGGCGGCTCGCCCTCCCCCGCGCCCTCGTGTCCGGACGTCAGCGGTCAGCCGGACGGTCCTGCCCCTGCGCCAGGGTGACCTCCGTGTGGTGCGCTCGGATCGAAAGCGGAAGGCCGGCGGCCTTGCGTGCTCTCCGGTAGGTCAGTGCCCACCCCATGTGCTGCCGCGAGTCGCCGTCGGCATCCTTCTCGATCCGCCACCACAGCCAGCCGAACGGGTGCGTGCGGCCCTCCGCGAAGGGGGCCATGAAGGCGTACGCCGGCAGACTGCTCATGTCCGTCAGCGTCTTAGCGATCGTCGGGATGCTGCCGAGCTTGATCAGGTCTTGCCGGGTCTGCGATCGAGCGTGGTTAGCGGCGCCCCGGTACATCGCAGTCAGGAACCAGCCGGCGACGACCACGCCGGTGGCTATGAGCACCAGCCACCCTGTTCCCATACAGCTACGCCGCGCTGCGGACGAGCGATCGGACCGCGCTCAGCGCCTCCTGCCCTTCAGGAAGTGCGGCGATCGACGGCATGTCTTGTGCCGCCGCCGTGTTCATCAGCAGCGTCGTCAGCCGGCCCGTCATGTTGTTGAGCTGCCGGGGCCCGCGCTCCTTGTAGAGCTGGTCGAACATGGTGACGATCGCCTCGCGGTCGATGACCGGGCCGTCGGCGCCGGTCAGCTTGAGCAGAGCGCGCCTGTCGAAGCGGTTCGGCTTCCACTGGCCACTGGCAAGGTCATTGCTCAGGTCCTCGGCCCGCGCTTGCAGGTCGCGCATGCCGTCCCGCCCCAAAGAGAACATGGGCAGATCCTGACATGCGGCAGCCCGATGGGGAACGCGGACCGTGGATGGAGGGCTATATGCCGGCGATATGGCCGAGACGCCTACGTCCCGCCGATCTTCCTGTCTGCGGAGCGGTTGGCGGGAACCGGCTTCCCGTGCTTGGAGGACGCGCCAGACTCGAGGCATGAAGGCGACCACGATCGTGCCCGGTCTGACCGTCACCAGCGAGATCTTCGAGGCGGCCTCAGCCGGAGTCGAGAGCCACATACCGGAACTCGCTCCACTGACCTGGGAGCAGTTCATCAGCCCGAGCTGCTGGACCCTCGTCCCCGACGACAGGGGTGACGCCTACAAGGCCGAGCTGGTCCTGCACCGGACGGCTGAGAGCACTGTGAAGATCAATCTGTGGCGGCTGCCCGACCGGCGAGGCGGCGACCAGGCGCACCCCCACGATCACCCTTGGCCCTTCCGGTCCCATGTACTCCTGGGTGGCTACGACGAAGACCGCTACGCCTCGCAGGGCGGGCACATCGTTCCCGCCCGAGGTGTCAGCCACACAAGCGGCACGGTGAACGATCTGCCTCTCGCCGTCTACCACGAGGTCACCGAAGTACACGAGCCGGACGGGACGCTCACGCTCATGGTCTGCGGAGCCGGGAACACCGGTCAGTGGGGCTACCTCGACACCGACACCGGCCAGCACGTCGCCATGAGTCCTGACCCGACCTTCCTCCACCGGGTGCGCGCTCTCAACCCACACAAGGGTTACTGAGTCCCTCGGCCGTCGAGGTCGTCGGGCGCACCGCCTGTTGCGGGTGATCGCCCTGCCGGTCCCCTCTCGACCGTGGCCGGCTCCGGCGCCGACCGCGGTCCTGCCTCAACGGCTGAGGGCGACCGGTTGACGATCGCCGTGGTCGCCCGCGGACCCGACGCCACCGCGCTCGCCGGGGATGTCGCTGCCCGGCCGGGGGTGCGGGCGCGGCCACGGCGCCCATCTCCTGGATCTGCACCCGGCAGGATGCGGGGACACCACATCCTGCACCGTCTTCGCCGAGCGCACCCACCACGTCCTCAGCGCGGTCTGGACGCCCACCTCGTCGGCGGCCTGACCGCGTGAGCAGGCATGATGCTCTGCATGAAGGATGAGGAAGCACCTGCGCCGGCCCTGACCCCGGCGGCGATACGCCGCCGGTTCACCGCCGCGGCGTGGGGGTCGGCCATCGCCTGGCCGCTGCTCACCGCCGCTGCCGCTCCCCTGGTCATGTGGTGGGTGGGCATCGGCCTGGACGAGATGACGAGTGCCGACTTCGCGGCGGCCGGCCTCCTCCCGCTCGTGATGGTGGTCGGCTACGCCGCGGCCGATGCGGTCCGCACCGTCCGTAAGGAGCAGCAGGAGGTCGCCAAGAGCGCCCTCGGCCTGGTGGCCGCTGCTCGCTCTGGCGACCCGTCGGATCTGGGCCACACCGCACGCCACTTCGGCAACTCCCTGCTGCAGGCCAGGACCGCGTTCAACACGCGTGTCCTCCCGCGCCAGGCCACGCTCAGTTTCGCTCGGCGAGTCCTTGGTGAGGCGGAAGCCGCCCAGCTCAGCCCGGCGTCCCTGCAGGCCGTCCGGGAGTTGGCCCGGATGGAGGCGTAGCTGCTCGGCGCCGCTTCGCGCCTTCGGGTCGGGCCGCGCCGGCCGGAGGGCACCCGGTCGCGAGGCGGGGCGGGACGCTGCTCGTTGCGGCGGGTGTGTCGAGGTGCTCGCAGCCGGGAGCGTCAGTTGCTGGTCGCGTGGTTGACGGCGTTGCGGATGGCCATGTCCACGGCGCGCTCGCCTGCGAGTTCGTAGTAGAAGCGTGCGCTGCCGGGGTGGTCGCGCAGTACGCCGGCGAGGATCCTGGCTGCCTGGCCGCGAAGGTGGCGCAGCCAGTCCCGGGTCGCGATCTGCTGGTCGAACTCGTTCGATGCCTCGTCCCAGGTGCACATGCCGCGGGCGGCCTCTTCCAGCAGGTCCCACTGTTCTTCTCGGGCTGCGTGGCGGGCGACGCCGCGCAGCCAGGCGATGGCTCGCTTGGATTCGTTCCAGTGCGGCCAGCCGGTGCCGTCGCCGCGGACGTGCCCGGTCATCGCCTCCACCAGGGTGCGGGCCTGCTCGGGGTGGGCCAGCAGGAGTGGTGCGGCCGTGTCCATCTCCAGGCCGGGCAGGACGTCCAGGTAGAGCTCGTAGTCGCTGCCGTGGTCGGCGGCCAGTGTCAGCAGCCGGCGGGCGGCGTCGGTATCTCCCTCCTGGGCGGCGGTCAGGAGTTGTTGGGCCCGCGCGACGGGCAGGTCGATCTGCGGTGCGGTCTCCCGCTCGACCAGGTCGAGGAAGTCGGCGATCGTCTGCGGGCGCTGCCGCGGATCGCGGTAGGTGCAGTGCCGTACGACGCCTCGCCAGGGCCCAGGCGGCAGCAGCGGCACGTTCGGCTCCGGGGGAAGGCCGGTGAGCAGCCACCCGATGACCTTGCCCAGGCTGTAGATGTCGCTGGCGGGCGTGGCGTTGTGAGGATCGACGGACAGTTCGGGGGCGCCGAACTCGGCGGTCCCGATCGCGGTGCCGGTGCGCCTGGGGTTGGTCGTCTGCCCGCGGGGGCGGCGCACGATGCCCCAGTCGCCGAGGACCCAGCGCCCGTCGAGGAGGAGGATGTTGGCGGGCTTGATGTCGCGGTGCAGGTAGTCCAGGCGGTGGGCGTCGGTCAGGGCGGACGCGACCGCGTCCACCAGGGCCCGCAGTGCGGTTTGGTCGTGCTGCAGTTCGGGCTGGAGGCGTTCGGCGGTGCTCTGGGCCATCGGCATGACGAACCACTCGGCCCGGGGGCTGGAGTCGAGGACCGGCATGACGTGGCGGTTGCTGCCGAGCTTTTGCGCCACCTCGATTTCGCGGAGCATCCTCGCGGTCAGGTTCTCGCGCAGCGAGCGGGGCTTCTTGAAGGCGACGACGGCTCCCGTCTCCTTGTGCACGGCCTCGTGGACGATGCCCATGCCGCCCTTGCCGTCCGGCAGCGGGAACTTCTCCAGGGCGTAGTCCTTCTTGATGCCGCGGGCCTGGCGGCGCACCTCGCTGTAGGGGTCGGCGGCCGGCGGCGCGGGTTCTTCGGCCGCTGGTGAGGCGGCAGGTACATGGCCGGTGATCTTCACCAGCACGGGGTGGACGGCGGTGACGTCGTTCGTCGGCAGCGACCCCAGCAGGTAGGCGGGTCCGCCGGCTGGGCTTTGGACGAGACCGAGTACGTCGCCGAGTTGCAGCTCGGCGACCGCGTCGCTGGTGCGGGCGGTCGCGTCGAGGGTGTGCAGTTCCACGCCGACGCCCGAGCCGGACCGCCCGGCCACCAGGACGGCGTCGGCGCCGCTGCGTGCCAGATGTCCGGGGTAGGACACCGGGGTCAGCATCCAGTCCTCGTGTCCCCCGGCGCTGGTGCTGACGGCGAGGTCGACGACGGCACTGTGTCCGCCGGCGGCGAGGAGGAAGCGCCGCTCGCCGAGCCAGCCGGCCGAGCGGACCGCCGCGTCGAAGTCGATGGAGTACCGCTGCTGGTCGCCCACCTCCTCACCGAGCCGCGTGAGCGCCAGGGTCGAGCCGGTCCCCGTGCCGAGCGTCGCTCCGGATCCGGACAGGACCCACACGCTCGACTCTGGGCCGAGCAACAGGCTGGCGTTCGCCTCGAATCCGCCGCCCGCCGCCCGCAGCACGCCGTCGCGCCACATCACCACCGCCGGCCCGCACAGCACCCACACCGATCCGTCCGGCAGCACCGCCGCGGCGCCGTGCACGCCAGGAAGGGGCAGCCGCCACCGGGTCCCGCCCCGCTGCAGGTCCACGTCCGCAAGGCCGGCCTCGGTGGTGATCAGCGCGTGCTCGGCGGACTCCCAGGCCAGCCCGGTCGGCCGCAGCGGCCAGGCCTCGCCGGCCAGGACCACGGAGAGGTCGATGCCTGCCGGCGTACGGGACGGGAGGCTCGCCGCCCCGTACGGGCGGGCCGCCAACGACAGGGCCGGGGCAGGCTCCTGGGGTTCTTGCAGCAAGAGCTCGTGCAGCAGGGTGTGCGGCGAGCGCGGCGGGCGGAAGGCCGCGCGGATCAGGGTCGCGAGCTGGGCAAGGTCGCAGACGGCAGCCTCGAGGTGGTCACGGTCGAGGAAGACGCCCTGGCTCCGCAGGACGGCGCGCACCGTCTCGTCCACCTCCTGGCCCGCAGCCCTTGCGCATACCAGGACCCATCGCACCCCCTGCCCGAGGTCCCGTTCGCGGGCTTGCACCGCGGCGCGAGCCGCCTCGGCAGCATCGTCGCCCGACGCGGTCGTCACGGTGATCGCGTAGTCGCGTCCGGCGAGCTCGAAGAACACGGCCGGCTCATCGGTCGAGCGGTGGGCAACCGTCGCATCGGGGTCGGTGCGCCGGATCAGGGACGCCACCACCTCGACCAGGAGCCGGTAGCGGTCCTGCTCCGACAGTTCGTCGCTGTGGGCCTGGCCGTACTCGGCCAGCAGCTCCCGTACGTCCTCCATCGCCCCGCCCGTGCATCGTGCCTGCCCCGGGCGCTGCGCCCAGGGAGCGATTGTGCCGCACGTCCGGGCGCGACGGGCGGGATCTTCGGGATCAGGAGCCGCCCGGCGGCCGAACCTGCGGACCGGGGCGGGTGTCCCGCTCCACCGGGCTTGTGCCGGCGGTGACGACGAGCGGGACGCCGAGGGCTCGCGGCTGGCTGACGGGCGAGCTGGCCGGCGCGGGGCGCTAGGAGTCGAAGTCGGGGCGGGTGATGTGGTGGTGCTCCCCTTCCCGGTGCGCTGCGTTGAGGCGGAGGTGATCGGCGAGTTGCAGGGGCGCGGGTTGGATGATGCCGGTCTCATAGCCGCGCGCGACCGCGTGAGCGAGGGTGCGCGCTCGTAGCCGGCCCTGCGCACCGTGCAGGAGTCGGCCTGCGGTCTCCGGGCGCACCTTGAGCTTCTTGGCGATCTCCGTGTGGTGCAGGCCGCGCGCGAGGAGCCAGAGTGCGGCCAGTTCGTGCTCGGTGATCAGCGATGGCCATGTCACGGCAGGCAGGATCGGCCGGGTGATGTGGGGGTGTTCGGTCTCCACGCCGTAGCCGGCGGTGCGAAGGCGATCGGCCACCTCCTCGGCGACTGCGACGGACCGGTGGCGGCCGCCACCGCACAGAACGTGCAGGTCGACGCGGCGGCCGTCCGTCGACTGCCCGAGGAGCGTGAGCGCGCGCCGGGTGCTGCGCTCGATCAGGCGCTCGGCACCGGGCGAGCTGAGCACGTAGGCGCGTACCTCGGGATCCAGGCCGGTGGAGTGGAGCATCCGGGCGCGTACGGCCGGGTCCTCGGGCGGGTTGCGCAGCGGACGGGTATCCACCCGGAGTGCGTCGCCTCGGGGCGCGTCGTGGTGTCCGTCGCCGTAGCTGATGATCACGGTCTGAATGAGGGCATGCGGGGACCGGGAGCCCATGAGATCGCTGGTCATGGGACCAGTCTCGGGTCAACTGGGGCTCTGATGAAGGGTGTTGGGGCTGTTGCACGTTGCCTCTTCGCCACGGACCGGCGGGTTGGTTCATGCTGCCTGCGCGGGTGGAGTGGTCTGGTTGGGGCGGGGGATGGCGCCGGGCGCGAGCCAGACGGGGCGGGTGGGGTCGGAGGTGTCCCAGCCGCGCCATCGTTCGTCGAGGAGTTCGCCGGTCTCGGGGTCGACGACGCCCTCGGGCACGAGGACCGGGCGCGGTCGTTCGGGGTGGCGGCGCCGGGTGCGCTCGGCCTTCCACCGCTGGTAGTTGGCGCGTTCACGGGCGTGCCGCTCTCGCCGGCGCTCTCCTCTGCCCGTGGTTCCCTGCTGCTCGGCGGCCTGGGTGAGGACCTCGTCGTCGGGGTGCAGGCGTACGGGGCCGGCGAGGTCGGGGCTCAGGTAGTACAGGCCCTCGCGCTCGTGGGCGAGGCCGTCGGCGACGAGCTTGTCGAGGCGGCGGGCGACGGTGGTGCGGTGCAGGGTGGTGGCCTGCTGCAGCTGGGCGGGACTGAGTCCTTCGGTGACGTCGAGGCAGGCCAACAGGCGGGCGCCGCTGGTGCCGTGGCCGTAGTGGTGGAAGGCGTCGTGGGCCATGACCTCGGCGAGCGCGGCGGTGTCGGTGAAAGTGTGCGGGTCCGGGACAGTTTCCAGCTGCAGTGGTGGGTGGGGGGTCAGGATCTGTCCCGACTCTGCACACGCGAGGTGCGCGCGGACGGGGTCGGGGATCTTCAGCCGCCATCGGGTGCCGTGGTTCTTGCCCGAGCCCACCTCCTCCTTGATGAGCCAGCCGGCCTTCTCCAGGCGTTCGTTGCTCTTCTCGGCGGTCGACTTCGCACACCCCATCGCCTCGGCGAGCGGCCGAACCGCGATCGTGTGGTCGGCACCGCCGGCGCGGTCGCACCGGCTGAGGCGGGCGGCGAGGTTCTTGTGGTCGACCGCTCCCCCGCCCCGGGTCGGCCAGGCGAGGGATTCGACGGCGTACCGGATCTCGGCGATGTTCTCCAGGGCGTCCGGACGGCCGGTGATCGTCCCTCGGGTGCCGGCGAAAGCGCGGGCGTTCTCCAGCATCGCGGTGAGCTTGTTCTCGGCGTACTGCACGCCCTTGCGCTCGCGGAGCTTGCGCGCCCACCAGCCGCCCGGGGTCGGGGTGTAGATGAGGGCGTGGTGGAAGTCGGCGGGTGTCCATTCCCGGCCCGGCTGTGAACAGGCCAGCGCCAAGGCGGCGGTGAGCCGGTAGCCGGACTCCGCGTCGTTGTGTCCGGCGTAGCGGCCCTCGACGTCACCCTCCAGCAGCAGGTGCTGGGATCGGCGGCTGAGCTGGCGCCGCTCCCACACCGGCCCCGCTTGCCCGCGCCGGGCCCGGGAAAGCGTCCTGCTGCTCATGACGTCTCCCCAGGTCGCAGGGGGGACACCACATCCCGGCGCACTCGTCCGGCGTGAGGAGAACCTGGTGGTGCGGATCGTGCGCCGCGCGGCGGCGCAGCCACGGTGACGGTGGGGTTCATGCCGCGCTCACCGCCTCCAGCACCCGGGAACCGGAGCGCTCGGCGGGGTCCTCGGGGAGCTCCTGGTCGGCGAGCTCGGCGCAGCGGCTCGACCAATCCGTCGCCACGGGCCGGGCCGGCTGCTCGCCCCGGGCGATCCGCAACTGCCGGGCCCGGTCGGCGAACAAGAACTCCACCGCCCGCAGCAGGGCCTCGTCCGCCACACGCTCGGCGGCAGCCTCGGCCATCTCCCGGTTCGGGAACCGATGCGCGGCGCGCATCTTGGCGTCGTACGCCTTGTCCGCCTCCGCCTCGGCCTCCGTCGAGCGCATCAGCCGGACGTTCAGGCTCTCGCGGCGCCGGTCGCGGATCTTGTCGGCCGTCTCCCGCGCGGCGAGCAGCAGCCCGCCCTCGTCGGCGCCGTCGGCGCGCAGCCGGTCCAAGTGCTGCTCCAGCAGCGCCCGGGTGTCCGCCGTGCACCGCTTCGTGGCTTCGGCGACCGCGCCCTGGTCGGCGAGGTCGGCACGGGCCATGACCGCGAAGTCGACCGCCTCGGCCAACGCCCGATCCACGGCCCGGCGTTCGGTGCACAGCAGGCACCGGCCGGCCGCGTCCGGGATCCCGCAGTCGTCGCACGGGCGGGCAAGGCGCTCCCGCTCGGCCGCCGCGTACTCGGCCCGGCGCTGCTCGACGACCTGGGCGCGGGCCTGCTGCTCGGCAACCGCCCGCTCCCGGCGTACGGCCTGGGCCGCGGCCTCGTACGTCACCGCGGCGTTCAGCCGCTTCTCCATCTCGGCCTGCAGCACCTGCGGCGCCGCTCCGGCCAGCTCCCGGGCGGTCTCCGCGGCGATCCGCGCGCGCAGTCCGCGCCGGTCACCGATCAGGACCTGGCAGCTGGGGCAGTCGGCGCCGGTGTCCATCCGCCGGCCCTCGTCGCACAGCTGCGACCAGCACCACGCCCGCTGGACCAGGCCGCGGCCCAGGATCCAGCCCACCGGGTCGGTGACCGGCCGGCCCATCTGCTGATCAAGGCGCCGCTCGAGGCGCTCGGCGAGGGCCTGTTCGGCGTCCTGCGGACCGACGATCCCCCGCAGCGCGCCGAGCTGGACCCGGACCGCCGCAGTGACATGACGGCGGGCAGCCGGCCGGAGGATCCGCTCCCACACCACCCGCACCGGCGCGAGCACCGACTCAAGGCCCGCCGGCAAGGCCGCAGGCCTGACGAACACCAGGGTCCCCGACGGCTTCGCCGAGCCCTTCACCGAGCCAAGCTCGACCGACCGACCCGACTCACCATCTGCTTCCTGCTGCTGTTCCCCGCGAAGCGGGCCGCCCAGCCCCCGCCCAGCCGCAGCTGCGCAGGTGTGGTCCGGCCCGTCCTCGCGGGTGCCCGCGCGCTCCGGCAGATCACCGCACCCCGGATCGGCTCCGCCGGAAAACCCACCAGAGAGCGAGAGAGAACCAGAGAGAGAAACCCCAGGCGCGTGGTCGGCGTGGAGGGGTGCACCAGCAGGGCGCTCCACCAAACCGGGCTCCGGCTCGGCCCCGGGGGCCTCTTCCCCGCTGGTCAGCGGCTCTTCCGGCTCCGAGGCCCCTTCAAGATCTCCGGGTGCAGCAGCGGGGCGCTGGAAATCCTCGGGCTCGACATCGTCGAACGACTCCTGCTGCCAGCCCTCCCCCGACAGCACCAAGACCTCGCCGGCCGCCCCGTCCTCACCATGGACCGAACCGTGCGCGCACGACGGACACGCCGCAGCCTCCTGCGGCTCCTCGACGACGTCCTCGACAACGACCAGCGGCGCACCACCGCGCCCGAACGCGGACGCGACCGCCGGAACCACAAGCCGGCC
The DNA here is from genome assembly GCF_026341125.1 of Streptomyces sp. NBC_01142. Lineage (NCBI taxonomy): Bacteria > Bacillati > Actinomycetota > Actinomycetes > Kitasatosporales > Streptomycetaceae > Streptomyces > Streptomyces sp. NBC_01142. The sequence goes on along the minus strand of NZ_JAPEOR010000005.1, from coordinate 92,924 downwards.
CTTGCCGTACTGGCCCGTCTCGGTCGTCCCGCGCACCACCTCGACCAGCTGGAGACGCTCCAGGCGATCGACCACCTTGCCGCCGCCGGAGACCGAACAACCCAGTGCCTTCGCGACCGTGGCATCCGCGCGCCCGCGGCTCTCCTTCACCGAACCGCCGACGAGACGAACGCGCCCGTCCGGCCGGGTCTGCAGCGCCAGGAGCAGCAGAGCGAGCCGGTCCGTCGCCGCACCCCTCCCCCGCCGCGCCGCCAGCAGCCCCGGCGGCGTCACCGGACCGTCGATCGGCGCCCAACCCGGGGCGAACAGCGCCTCGCAGAACCGAAGGAGGGTCGCCAAGTCCTTGCGGACCAGGGCGAGCGGGTGCATCGGATCGCCGCTCTCGCGCGCGGCGAGCAACGGCAGGAACTTCCACTCCAGCCCCGTCACCCGACCGGACTCATCGGTCAGCGCGTCGGTCTCAACCACGCCGGCCTCGCGCATCGCGGGCAGCACCTTGTGGTCGACGTACGACTCGGAGAACCCGAGCCACCGCCCCATCTCCCCCGCCCGAAGACGCAGTACGGCACTGCGCGCAGGCGCCTTCGCCAGCAGCACCACCGCCGCGAGGCGCACTGAATCGGGTGCGCCCTCAAGGGACTTGTCCGCCAGGAGGCACCGCACCGCGGCATACAGCCGGGCACGCATCGCCCGGTTCAACACCAGCGGATCACCAGGACCCGACTCCGGGACCGGACCCGCCAACTCGACAACCTCGCCCGCGCGCGCACTACGACGCCAGGACGAACCAGAACGCTTGGAACGAGCCGCCCGATCAGCCGTTTTCGGCATGACTGAGCCAGCCCTCGTACGGACAGCGATGATCTGCTCCATAATCGAGGAGGGAAGGGGACACCGTCACCGCGGTCCGACTGGCTAGGGCAAGCACGAGAGACGGACCCGGCGACACCGGCACTCAGCTGGCTATCTGGCTGACCAACACCCCCTCCACGCAGAGCGAACGGCCCGGGACTGCAGATCCCGGGCCTGTTCGTGTTCGGGGCATCCTGCAGGCCTGGGCCTGTGGATAGAGATCAGCTGCGCCCTGTGGTCGGAGCACTTGGGCTCGCAGCGGTCGGCGCACCTGCGTCCAGCACGTGTCAGCCTGACCACCGCTCCTCCTTGCGTGTCGAATCCAGGTAGAGAACGAGCTTGATAGGCGATCATCTATCGCGGATGCGCTGCCATGGTTCAGCAGGCTCAACCCCGAGTTTCGTGACCCTATTCGGGTATTCGAGATTTGCGAAATCTAATTACGCGAACGTCACCATACACCCTCCCTGACCTGCGGTGTTGTGGTTTTGGCTCGGCGTGGCGGACGCGCTCCAGGGTGTTTTCTCCCTTCATTTCAGCGGTCGAATTTGCTATTTGAAGTGTTAAAACGGGCGACGTATTTGAGAGTGGTTTTGACAACTCGACCGCCACTCTTCCACTCATCTTTAGGTTGCGATTTGATGGTTCAATCGCGCTTCGGTCGCATCGAAACGAGGTTCAGGATGCAGCCGAGAACGGACCGTCCAGCCAGCGGGTACCGCAGGTACCCGCTGGGACCAGGTGGATCGAGAGGTGGCTGCCGGGCAGCTGCCAGTCTTCGGGTTGAGTCTTGTGAGGCGCCGATTGAGCATCTGCCTGGAGGGCGCGTCGGCGGGGGGCTGGATTCGCCTGGAACTACCCTGCGATGGGCCTACACGAGGGTGGAGTTGAGCCCCAAGCCTGTGCGAGCGGGAGCGGTTGACCGTCGACAGGAGTCGCAGCTGCAGTTTTGGTCGCCGAGTGGCCGTTCCTGCAGACAAGTTAGTCAGTCAAGGTCGAGTGAGGCGTGGCAGCAGTCGAGTGAATTCGAGGGCTCCACGAGGCCGTTATGTCTGATTAATGCAGCCGACGGTCCCCCAGTTGGCGCAGCCTGCGCGCTGGAAACATGATCATCTCGGGCAACACGGGGCAGCCTACCGCACTGACATGTCGGTGACTGATAAGTTGCCCACCATGACCATCACCAACAGCGAATCCGGCACTGAAAAGCTGATCGCCAACGTCATGCCGGAGATGCGGCGAGACCTGAAGATCCGTGCTGCTGAGCACGGCCTCAACGTCTCCGACGCCATCGTGAACGCACTGACCCTCTGGTACGAGAACCCCGACGTCGAGAAGGTCGATGTCAAGGGCGCGAAGTCCTGGGCCTCCTACGTACCTGCCGGCGGCGTCGAGCGCTTCGAGCATGAGTGTGAGGCGCGGAGCCTGACGAAGGTTCAAGGCATCGCTCAAGCCATCACGCACTGGCTTCTCCGTCACCCCTCCCCCGTCGATCGGTTGGTCCGGCAGCCCGTCAAGCGGATCCTCGTCGGCAACCAGAAGGGCGGCGTGGGCAAGACGTTCATCGCGGCAGCGCTCGCCCAGGCCTTTGCCGAGCTAGGCCTGAAGGTCCTGATCGTCGACTACGACCCGCAGGGTCACCTCTCCGCACGCCTCCAGGTGGCTGAACTCCCCACAGGAGGAGACAGTCTTCTCCAGCACATGCTCGGCAAGGCGACACAGCATCTGCGGCGGTCGATCATCGCGCTCGAGGAAGTGCCCATGGAGGGCCGCGAGATCAACCCGGGGCCCATGTTCGATGGCCGTCTGCACATACTGCCGGTGTTTGAGGACGCGTTCCTGATGGACGCTGCCCTGGCGACGATGTCCGCCGGCCGCGACACCTGCCTGCGTCGCGCACTCGAGCCGGTCGAGGACGACTACGACGTGGTCGTACTCGACGGCCCTCCGAACCTGGGGCTGGGCATGGAGCTCGCGATCGACTACGTCCACCGACGCCCCGGCGAGCTCATCGACCACTCGGGAATCCTGATTCCGGTCTGGTCCGACCGGTCATCCTTCCGCGCGTACAACCTGCTCAAAGGCCAGATCGAGACGACGTGCAAGAACATGCGGATCGAGGTGGACCAGCTTGGGTTCATCATCAACGCCTACGACTCCCGGAAGGGCACCGTAACGAAGGGGTTCTACGACGAGTGGAACACCCTCCACTCCCCCATTGTGCTCGCGGAGTTGAAGGACAGCATCGAAGGCCGAGAGTCCTCGGACTACGAGATCCCACTGTTCCAGTACGCCGCAGACTGTTCGCAAGCTGAGGCGATGCGGAAACTGGCTAAGGAGCTCGCAGCATGAGCAAGTATCGTCCCGCTACCCTCCCCAAGGGGTCGACGAGTGGTCAGCCGGAAGGCGGGGCAGTTCCGGCGGTCCGCACCCGCGAGCAGGTTCGAGCGGAGTGGGAAGCGGAGCGACTGAAGGCAACGCAAGAACAGGACGTGGCTGCCCCTGACGTCGACAACGACACCGCAAGCTCAAGTGGCGATGACCTCGCTGCGTCAGATGCTGAAGCCAGCGAAGGGGCCAGCGAAGAGGCCGGCGCGAATGCCTCATCGACGGAGACTGCGAAGGTGAGCCAGGAGGCAGAGGACGATCCCGACTCTGACCTTCTCCTTCCGGGCGACGACGGCGATGGCCTGGTGCGGCTGCCAGCCGATCGTGATCGGAACGGGTACGTCGAGATCCGTCCGTTCTCACGCCCTGACACCGAGGACCCCAAGGAGCGTCTCAACCACTACGCCCGAGGGATCGCCCAGGCGGAGATGGCAGCTCGCGCCAATGAGCAGCGCGTCCAGCAGCAGAAGATCATCGTGCAGGGGCAGAACTTCCTGGCCATCAAGGAGGAGAAGCTCTGGGAGGTCGTGGGGCTGCCCGACTTCGATGCGCTGATGAAGGCACGGTTCGGGTTCGGCAAGAACTACGCCAACAAGATCATTCGCGCAGTACCAGTCGTCATGGCACTCGAGTCTGTGACCTCGATGGAGCTCGTCGAGAAGCACCTCCGGCCGCTCTGCCCGGTCTTCGAAACCTTCGGAGCTGACGCCGTTCGGCAGACGTGGGAGGAGGCATCACGGAAGAAGATCACGGAGAAGAACCTCCACGAGGCTGCCGCGTTCCTCGGCTTTGCCGAGCCTGTCGAGCAGAAGCCCAAGGTGGTCGGCCAGTCAACGAGGTCTACGGAGGCAGGCGCAGACAACGTTCGTCAGGCAGTCCAGGCCAAGGAAGCCATCCGCTCGCTGCGGGCAACCGATGAGCCTCGCGCCCGTGAGGCCGCCATAGAGTTCATGAAGATGGCGCAGGAACTCTGCGAGGAGTTCGGGATCGATCTGGCTGAAGCTGCAAACTGAACGACCCTTGAGACGGTGGCCCGGCGCATGCGCGCCGGGCCACCGTCATGTTCTCTCCCGATTGTCGAGCGGTGCCGGGTACCCCGGGTGCCCGCGGAGTCGGAACACGGCGGTGCCGGGAACCCCGGGTACCCGCCGGGCCGGGGGAGTCGAGAGCTCGGCGGTGCCGGGTACCCCGGGTACCCGCCGGCGTTGTCGAGCGGTGCCGGGAACCCCGGGTACCCGCCGGGCGGGGGGAGTCGAGAGCTCGGCGGTGTTGGGTACCCCGGGTACCCGCCGGGCCGGGGAAGCTGAAGTTGCCGGGTGCCCGCCGGCGTTGTCGAGCGGTGCCGGGAACCCCGGGTACCCGCCGGGCCGGGGGAGTCGAGAGCTCGGCGGTGCCGGGTACCCCGGGTACCCGCCGGCGTTGTCGAGCGGTGCCGGGAACCCCGGGTACCCGCCGGGCGGGGGGAGTCGAGAGCTCGGCGGTGTTGGGTACCCCGGGTACCCGCCGGGCCGGGGAAGCTGAAGTTGCCGGGTGCCCGCCGGCGTTGTCGAGCGGTGCCGGGAACCCCGGGTACCCGCCGGGCCGGGGGAGTCGAGAGCACGGCGGTGCTGGGTACCCCGGGTACCCGCGGAGTCAGAGCTCGGCGGTGCCGGGTACCCCGGGTACCCGCCGGGCCGCGGGAGCTGAAGTTGCCGGGTGCCCACCATCGTTGTCGACCGGTGCCGGGTACCCCGGGTACCCGCCGGGCGGGGGGAGTCAGAGCTCGGCGGTGTTGGGTACCCCGGGTACCCGCCGGGCCGGGGGAGTCGATAGCTCGGCGGTGTTGGGTACCCCGGGTACCCGCGGAGTCAGAGCTCGGCGGTGTTGGGTACCCCGGGTACCCGCCGGGCCGGGGGAGTCGAGAGCTCGGCGGTGTTGGGTACCCCGGGTACCCGCGGAGTCAGAGCTCGGCGGTGTTGGGTACCCCGGGTACCCGCCGGGCCGCGGGAGCTGAAGTTGCCGGGTGCCCACCATCGTTGTCGACCGGTGCCGGGTACCCCGGGTACCCGCCGGGCGGGGGGAGTCAGAGCACGGCGGTGTTGGGTACCCCGGGTACCCGCCGGGCCGGGGGGAGTCGATAGCTCGGCGGTGCCGGGTACCCCGGGTACCCGCGGAGTCAGAGCTCGGCGGTGTTGGGTACCCCGGGTACCCGCCGGGCCGCGGGAGTCGAGAGCTCGGCGGTGTTGGGTACCCCGGGTACCCGCGGAGTCAGAGCTCGGCGGTGTTGGGTACCCCGGGTACCCGCCGGGCCGGGGGAGTCGAGAGCTCGGCGGTGTTGGGTACCCCGGGTACCCGCGGAGTCAGAGCTCGGCGGTGTTGGGTACCCCGGGTACCCGCCGGGCCGGGGAGTCGAGAGCTCGGCGGTGTTGGGTACCCCGGGTACCCGCGGAGTCAGAGCTCGGCGGTGTTGGGTACCCCGGGTACCCGCCGGGCCGCGGGAGTCGAGAGCTCGGCGGTGTTGGGTACCCCGGGTACCCGCGGAGTCAGAGCTCGGCGGTGTTGGGTACCCCGGGTACCCGCCGGGCCGCGGGAGCTGAAGTTGCCGGGTGCCCACCATCGTTGTCGACCGGTGCCGGGTACCCCGGGTACCCGCCGGGCGGGGGGAGTCAGAGCTCGGCGGTGTTGGGTACCCCGGGTACCCGCCGGGCCGGGGGAGTCGATAGCTCGGCGGTGTTGGGTACCCCGGGTACCCGCGGAGTCAGAGCTCGGCGGGTGTCGGGTACCCCGGGTACCCGCCGGGCCGGGGGAGTCGAGAGCTCGGCGGTGTTGGGTACCCCGGGTACCCGCGGAGTCAGAGCTCGGCGGTGTTGGGTACCCCGGGTACCCGCCGGGCCGCGGGAGCTGAAGTTGCCGGGTGCCCACCATCGTTGTCGACCGGTGCCGGGTACCCCGGGTACCCGCCGGGCGGGGGGAGTCAGAGCACGGCGGTGTCGGGTACCCCGGGTACCCGCCGACGTTGTCGACCGGTGCCGAGTACCCGGACGGCTGGCGCAGGGATGGGGGCCCGTCGGTGTAGGGTCCGCGGGCGCTCTGGTCGGGTGCCAGATGGGAGTGGCACGCGACGGCCGAGTCGGGTACTCGGCCCGCCTTGGCTCTGTCGGGCGCCCGCGGAACTTCCATCGGGTGCTGATCTACACCTTGGCCCGCGGCGGCTGGTGGGCGCGGGCCAAGGTGCTGAGGTGAGCTCGGCGGTGCCGGGTACCCCGGGTACCCGCAGGCCGGAAGGCGCCGACGCGCGTGAAGGGGGAATGCGATCCGGGTCGCAAAGCCCTCCCTATCGCGCGGCTATGAACCTACCCCCGCCTCTCTCAGTATTTCCCCGCGCCACGCGGCACCTGGCCAGGCAGCCGCGGGATTCACCCAGTCGGCCCTGTTCTGCAACGCACACTCGCTAGGCGCGGACTCTGTCCACAGGGCGCCCACTGCACGCTACCCAAACTCAGATCTAGAGGGAGTGGGAAGTGGAGCGCAGCAGAGACGACGACGCCGTCCGGCTGAACAGAACCCAACGCATACTCATCGCCGTTGTCGTGACAGGGGCGGTCTTCATTGCAGCGATTGGATTCGCAGGCTCGTATGCGGCTGTACGAGAGCTCGCTGTCCACAAGGGTTTCGGAGCCTTCGCTACTGTCTTTCCAATTGGCGTGGATGCTGGGATCGCGGTACTCCTGGCGCTCGATCTGCTGCTCACGTGGTTGCGCATCCCCTTCCCGATGCTGAGGCAGGCCGCGTGGCTTCTCACAGCGGCGACGATCGGGTTCAACGCGGCGGCGGCTTGGCCGGACCCGGTGGGCGTCGGAATGCACGGCGTGATCCCTGTCCTCTTCGTGGTGACGGTCGAGGCGGCCCGGCATGCCGTCGGCAGGCTGGCGGCGATCACGGCGGACCGGCACATGGAGGGCGTGCGTCTCTGGCGGTGGCTGCTGGCTCCTCTGCCCACGTTCAGGCTTTGGCGCCGGATGAAGCTTTGGGAGATCCGGAAGTACGACGATGTGATCCAGGCCGAGCAGCAGCGGCTTGTCTACCAGGCCCGACTGCGAGGGCGCTATGGGCGGGGCTGGCGTTGGAAGGCGCCGGTTGAGGAACTCCTCCCGCTACGGATCGCGCGCTATGGCATACCGCTTGAGGTTTCGACCCACCCGCGATCTCGTGAACCAGAAGAGGACGCGAAGGGCGTGTACGAACTTGAGGAGTGTGCCGTGCCCAGGACTCGCTGGGACCACGATGAGAATGAGGGGTTCGCCTATGCGGCACGGCCTGAGCGGACGGATTCGTCGGCGGTCGAGTCGGTGCTCCACTCGGAGGGCGAGGCGGCCGCGGATGCAGGCTCGCGTGGAGAGCGGGAGGCAAGGTCCGACGCCGGCCCCGAAGGAGAGGGCTCACTTCGAACGGTGATCCTCGAACCCTCCACTGAGCAGATCACGCCAGGGTCCCAAGTTCCACTTGTTCAGCAAGGCGGTCACAGCGAGTCCGGGTTGCTGCCTACCCCACCAGGTGGCGAGACCGGGCCGAATGAGGAGGAGCTCGGCAGCGATCTCGGCGGTGACTCGACTACGGGGGAGGCGGGCTCGGAGTCCGCAGACCCGAGTTTGGGGGAGGGGGAAATTCAAGGCCCGGCGAGCGCCGAGCATGAGTCGGCCATCGAACGGCTGAAGTCCAATGCGGCTGCGGTCCGGTACGCGATGGGGGTGCTCGGCTCCACGCACACACCTACCGTGGTCGACTGGCTCGCGGCCCATGGCCGGGAAGTGAACCGCGGTCAGGCTCACCGGATCACGAAGGACGAGGAGGAGCGGCAGCAGCGGGGCCAGCACCTCACGGTGCTGAAGGGCGCCTCGTAGGTCACCCGTCGGTGTCGGCGCCACTGAGGAGAGACCACCAAGGCCGCACCCACAAGGCGGATGGCCTCGCCGCCTCGTCCTCTCGCCTCTCGTAGGGTGGCGATCTGGTCCTGACGGGGAGAGGCCTCGATGAACAACCGCACGCCGTCGACCGCCGTGTCAGGAGTCGAGGCCCGCAACACGCCTGCCCTGATCAGCGCCTGATCCGCTGCGCTGGGCGTGGGGCTCATGGTGGCGAATTTCGCGACGCCGCTGTTCTGGCTCATGCATGGGCAGTACTACGCCGTCGCCATGCGCATGCTCGGTGCGGGCGCGATCCCGGCCGGACATCTCGGCCGGCGTCGCGGCTAGCACCTCGGTGGCCGCGACCGTAGTCTCGCGCTCGTCGTCATCCTGACAGGCTGGCTGCTACTCCTGGTCGTCCTGCTGCTGGTGCTGGCTTACGGCGGGCTGATCATCGGACTCACGTCCCTGTCCAGCTCCGCGAGTTGAGGGGAACCCCGACGCGGGTGGACTCCATCGGCGGGGGCCGCAGTTGCCCCCTGTTCGATCTGTTCGATTCTTCGTCAGGGGCGATCCTAAGCTGCGCCCGGCGGGTGCCGCCATCCGCGGTGAACGTCAGAATCGCCGCTCTCGGAGCCCTCTTCCGGCGATCACGACCCTGCGGATGCTCGGTCCGGAAGGTGCGGGGCCCTGAAGCGCGCCGTCGACGACACTACCGACAACCGTGTCTGACACGGTGGGGGGCTGGAGTCTCAGGCCCCAGTGCGAGCGGTGCGGCGGCCGATGGTTTCCATGATCTCGCTGAGGATGCCGAAGATCGCCGTCGTTTCGCGTACGCCCTCGCCGCGGTCGGTCAGGGCTCGGCGGACGTTGCGCCGCGCCTCGGGATGCCCGGCCCGGATCTGAAGGGCTGCGGCCACCGTCGTCTCGAGTTTGTTGATCCGCTCGACCTGCTGCTCGACGTCGGACAGATCGTTGGCCGTCACGGGCCCTCGCTGCAACCGCGCGTTCGCCGAGGATGACGTCTCGATCGTGGTGAGGGCATCGGACTGGCCCCTGATGAGGTTCGACAGCTTCGGTCGGCCTTGGTCGTCACGGAGCTCGGCGGGGCAGCGTCGATGACGCGCAGAACCAGCAGCGTGCACAGGTCGAGCAGGCTGGCCGCACAGTGCGGTCGCAGACGCATCATCAGGCCCTGCGCATCAGACCAGTCGCCCGGCGCGCTTGCCGCTCGGCTTCCGGCGAAGCGGGCGGCCTCCCGATCCAGCATCGACCAGTAGGCGGGCGTCCCGTCGACCCCCGCCGACGGCATGCGGCCGGCACCTGCTGTTCGACGCTCGCCCATCGGCCCACCCTCGCTCGTGGCTGACCCTTCGCGAACACACCAGCTGCTCCTCGCAGTTCGACAGGCCGTGGAGCCCCGCGTTCGCGGACTCTGTCCACAGGCTGATCTTCCTACGTTCGCTCTTGACCGTTCTTCCGCGTGTGCGCGGGAGCTGGAGGGGGCTGAGCGTGGAAGGGGAAGTGGGCCGTGGCGCAGACTAAGTTCGACAAGCAGCTCGAAGACGGCCTGGAGCAGGGGGCCATGGTCCTCGGGCGGTTTGTCAGCGGGGCCCCGCTGGACGGTGAGCCGAGACCACCGGGCAGCCTGCCGCGGTGGGGAATCGCCCTGCTGAGACTGGTGCTTCTGGCCTGGGCCGGCTGGGCCGCGTGGATGTGGTGGTGGATCAAGGACCACGACCGCGTGATACGCGTGTCGATCATCGCCGCGGCCGTGGCCGTCCCGATCGTGGTCGTCGCGGCGATCCGCGGGCGCGGCCGGCGCCACCACATGCGGGCCCTGGTGATCCCGATGTCCATGGCCCTCAAGGACCTCCTTTCCGAATGGGACGATCACCAGCGGCTGCGCGCTCTCAACATCCCCATCGACCGATCGTTCGTCGCCGTCCGCCTGCCTGATGGCTGGCACGATCCGGGTGGCTTCAAGGAGCAGATGCGTGAGCTGATCCAGGACCGAATGGGCGGGCTGTGGGCGGGGGAGTGGAATCTCAAGAACCACCCGTTCAACGTGGTGTTCACCCCGCAGAAGCCGAAGCCGAAGCTGGAGCCGCCTGAGACGGTCGACTTCTTCAGTGACCTCGTGCAGAAGGCGATCGCTGCGTGCGAGCCGGGCCAGCTCGTACTTGGCATCGACGAACGCCAGCGCCCGGTAATCAAGGAAATGACCGGAGAAACCGCAATGTGGGCCCTTTCGGTGGGTTCCGGTGGCGGAAAGTCCTCGTTCCTCCAGATGATCATCACGCAGCTGGTGCGCCAGCGCGCGACCGTTATCGGCATCGACGTGAAGATGGCGTCCATCAACTGCTTCGAAGGCGTCGAGGGCGTACATCTCTACACCGACCCGGGGAATATCGGGGACATGCGGTCCGCGATTTCCTGGGCTGCCCGTGAGGTGGAGGCCCGGAACTATGTGAAGAAGGGCAACCCGCGGAAGAACTTCGACCGTCTCACCCTCATTCTCGAAGAGGGCAATGAATTCGGTGATGCGTCGAAGGAGTGGTGGAACGAGAACAAGGAAAAGGGCGAGCCTGCCAGCGACCCCATTTGGGGCGACATCGCGTCCATCATGCGCATGGGCCGGCACGTCAACGTGACGATCATCGGTGTGTTCCAGGACCTGCGGGAAGCTGCGGTCGGCTCCCGGGGCCTGCGCAACATGTTCCGAATGATCCTTATGGGAAATTTCAACGCAAATCAGTGGAAGATGATCGTCAATACGACGCCCGTGCCGGAGTCCGTCGACCGGGCCGGCCGCATGATGATCATCGAGGGCAACCGGCGGGTCTGGATCCAGGTCCCGTACGCGGACCCGGAGGACTTCCGCACCCACAGCATGGAGCTGCGCGCGCAGCGCGGCTACAGCACTGAGGACCTGTACGGTGCCCCGCCGGCCCGCAGTCCTCAGCGGCTGCCGTCCCTGCTGCAGGAGTCCAGGCCCCTGTTCACGAAGGAAGCCGATCCGCAGGCCATACCCGCAGGCCAGGACGGCAGCGGTGAGCTTCCGTCGGTGAGCATGGTCAAGGACGAGCCGCCGGTCCTGGAGGCCGACGCCGAGCAGGATGTCGTCGCCGAGCCCGAGGAGGAGGTCGAGCTGCTCCCGCTGGCGGAGATCTCCCGCCGGCTGGCCGAAGACGGGATCGAGGTCAGCTCCGAGCTGATGCGTCAGCACAAGCGGCGCCGGAAGAACTTCCCTGCCGGCCAAGTCGTCGACGGCAAGGAGCTGTTCGCCCTGGCCGACCTCGCCGAGTACTACGGGCCCGACGAGGAGGAGCCCGACGATTCCGACGAGGACGCCGAGCGCGAGGAGGACGACCAGGGTGACGTGGACGAGGCGGAGGACGCCGCCGACGACGACCAGGACGAGGAGCAGCAGGGCGGCGCCGGCCACGACTGACCGGCCTGGCGCATAGGCACCGCAGGGGGCCACGGGATTTCCCGTGGCCCCCTTTCTTTGTGTCCGCACCCCCGGCCCGGATGGCGGCGCCGCAATCGCCGGAACTTATCCACAGGCCAACGCTTCTACGTTTCCCGTGTGAGCTTTCCGCGAAAAGCGTGAGGCCGCATGGCGACCCGCCATGCCCTTATGCGCGGAGGTCGGTTATTGGGAATTGGCCGAGGAGTACGGGATGAGTGCGCTGCGGAAGATGCTGAATCTTCCACCGAAAGAGCCCAAGGGCGGTGATGAAGGAAACACCGCTGTCGCGGACGCCTCGGTGGAGACGCCTTTGCCGGAGGCGGGGGAGGGAAGGACGTCGACCCGGGCGCCGGCCGCGCTCGGCTGGGCGGAAGAGGAGGAGTCCTCGGGGCGCTCGGCTGCACGGAAAGCGGGCCGGGTGGCGATCTGGCTGGTCATCGGACTGGCCGCGTTCACCGGTGTACGGACGTGGGTGTTCCCCACCAAGGCGCCGGCCCCCGTCGAGCAGACGGACCCGCAGGCCGAGGCGAAGAAGAACAACGTGCCCGAGGCCGAGGCGCAGCAGGTCGCCGCCCGGTTCGCCCGCTCGTACATGAACTGGAACGCCCAGGATCCCGACTCCCGCGCGAAGGAGCTCGAGGCGGACCTCGCCAAGGGGATCGACCCGAAGCTCGGGTGGAACGGCGCCGGGGTCCAGCTGGTCGCGCAGACCATCCCCGGCCCGGTCACCCAAGTCGGCGGCAAGCGGGCCCGGGTACGCGTCGACGTCCGGGTGAGCACCGTGACCGGCAGCGGCAACAAGCAGCAGACCGCGACGAGTTGGCGCGGCCTGGAGGTGCCCGTTGCCCAGGGGAACGGCCGGGTGGTGGTCACCGGCGAGCCCGCAATGGTCGGCATGCCGACCGCCGCCGGCTACACGGCGCCGGACGGCCCCGAGGCCGACTCCCAGCTCTCCGGGCTGACCCGCGACACGGTCAAGGACTTCCTCAAGTCCTGGGCCGCGGGCAGCGAGGACCAGGCGGCCGCACCCGGCGCCGACATCCAGCCGCTCGGCTCCGGGCTGACGCTCGACAGCCTCGACTCCTGGGTCGTGGACGCCGGCAGCGGCGACAAGCGCCTAGGCACGGCGACCGTGCGCTGGAAGCTCGGCGGCGCCCAGATCCAGCAGACCTACCAGATCACCCTCACCAAGGTCTCGGCCAGCAGCGCGAGCCGCTGGCAGGTCGAGGCGGTCACCGCAAAGACCGCGTAGCGGCCTCGCCCTACACCGCGGCGGCTGCTGCGGGCCCGTCGCTCGGCCGGCCCTTCAACACCCATCCCCACCAACCCAAGGAGTGGATCCCCCATGGGCGGAGACAACGCGCTCGTTTCCTGGATCTTGGCCGTCGTCGGCTCCCTCTTCGTCGCCGTCCTGGCCGTCCGCGGCTTCGGGCACTGGATGAAAAAAGAGTGGGGCGCGCTGATCACACACATGGTCGGCGGCAGCGTCGTCGCGGTCATGATCTTCACGCCGAATCAGGCCGTCACGATCCTGAAGTTCATCGGCGCCAAGATCGCCACCGTCTTCACCGGCACGGGCTGAGGCGGCGGCGATGCGAACCTCCAACACCTACACCCGGCACTGGGACTTGGAGACCCGGCAGCACGAACTGCTGGGCCTGGACCTGGGCGAAGGCCTTCCGCGGACCACCTTGAAGTACGGCGCGGTGATGTTCCCGCTGTGGTGGGGCGCCTGGCTGCTGCTCTTCGGGTTCCCCCTCAAGCCGCTGATCCCGCTGTTCCTGCTGCCCCCGCTGTTCTTCACCTACTACGGGGCGAAACGTTCCACCACGTACTGGCGGCGCACCAACCTCCTGCTCTGGGGGGTGCGGCTGAACTACCTCAACCACGGGGTCCGCCCGGTCATCGGCCGCGGCCGCATCCCCGCCCCGAAGGTCGGCCTGCGGCTGCGCACCCAGCGCCTGGCCGAACGCGCCCCGCAGCTCGCCGAGATGCCGGCCTTCTCCTCTTACTTCACCACCGACGGCGACAACCCGGACGCCGCCGAATCCTGCGGCAAGCCCGCCCACCTGCGGCCCCGCCTGCGCATGTACGGCCCCGACGCCGTCGCCAAGGCCCGCACCAAGACCGCCAAGCGACGCCGCAGCGCCGCCCGGCACGCACCGAAGGGCAGCAGCTGATGACCACCCAGACCTCCATCCCGATCCAGGCCCTGCGCAAGTCGGTGCGCCTGTCCGACCCGCACACCCTGCCCGCGCTGAACGCCGCCCGCACCCCGCTGCTCGGCCTCGCCGACGGCGACCGCCCCGTCCACCTGCCCGCCACCGCCGAACACGCCCTGGTCGCCACCGGCGCCGGCGGCGGCACCACCACCCTGCTGCGCACGCTCACCGCGCAGGCCCTCGCGCTCGGAGCGAGCGTCGACCTCATCGACCCGGGCGGCGCCGGCCACCACTGGGCCCGCGACCTGCCCGGAGTGCGCTACCTCTCCCGGATCCCGGAGATCCACGACCACCTGCTGATCAACGTGGCCGCTCTGCAGGACGGCACCGGCGACTGGGACGGCAGCTGGAGCGGACGCCGCGTCATGGTCATCGAGCACCTGGGCACCGTCGCGTACGGACTACGCGAGTACTGGTCCCAGACCCGGCCCGACACCCAGATGGAAGAAGCCCCCGGTGTCGAAGCCCTCGGCGTCCTGCTCGCCGCCGGCCCCGCCTTCGGCATCCAGGTCTTCGCCGGAAACCCGCGCGTCGGCCTGCCGGGCCTGGGCGCCGTACCCGTCAAGGACGTCTTCCCCACGCGGATCCTCGCCTACGGCGGCGCTGCCCTGTGGCAGCGCATCGCCCCCGAGGTGTGGTCCATCCCGCCCTACTCCCTCATCCCGGGCCGCATGCACGTCGTCGCCGACCAGAAGACGACCGCGTTCCAGGCCCTCTACCTCAGCGACTCCGAAGCCCGCGCGCTGGCGCGCGGTGTGATCGAGACGGGTGAGGCGGCATGAACTTCCTTCCCCGACGCCGCCCCCGTCCGCCGGCCCCGGCTGTGCCGGACAGCCAGCTGCCGCCGGCGGACGTTCACCTCACCCAGGGAGCTGGCCAGCAGGCCGCCCAGGCGAGCGAGCTGTCCCTGATCGGGCTCGACGAACAAGGCCGTGGCGTGCACTTCGGCCCCGGGGACGGCCACGTCCTGGTGGTCGCCCCTCCCGGGATGGGCGCGAGCCAGCTGCTGCGCAGCCTCGGCGTACAGGCACTGGCCCGCGGTGAGCAGCTGGACATCCTCGACGTCCGCATGATCAGCCAGGACTGGGCCCGCGGTCTGGAACACGGCGTCACCTACGTGGACGAGCCCGACCAGATGCACCGGCATCTGATGGGGCTGGCGCATCAGGCCCGCGGCCGCGCGGCCGCGGGGCGCCCCGGTCCGCGGCGCCTGCTGATGGTGGAGAAGGACACCACCGCCGTCCTGGCGGACCACTGGATCTCCCCGCGCCCCAACGGGATGGCCCTCGACGCGCTGACAGCCGTCCTGGCCCACGGCCGGCTGGCCGGGATCCAGGTGATCCTCGCCTGCTCTGACCTGCCCGGACAGCTCACCGGGCTGGCGCGGGACCTGTTCTCCACGCGCCTGCTGCACGACCCCAGCAAGCGGACCTGGCGTCGCGCCGGACTCGCCGACCAGCCCTGTTCTCCCGGCTTCGGCTTTCGCCCCGGCTTGTGGCACCACCTCACCCGCGACGGCTCCCACCGCCTCGTGCAGGCCGCCCGCATCAGCGAAGGCGCCGCCGCCGACTTCGTCCGCCACAGCCACGCCCCGCGCCCTGCCGCCCGCACCACGAAGGAGTCCCAGCGATGAGCACCACCACGAAGGCGGCGAAGAAGTCCGCGTCCAAGTTCGGCCGCCTCCTGGGCCTCGGCGCGGAACGCCTCATGAAGGAACCGCAGTTGGTGGCCATCGCCGACGGCCTGGTGGTCACCGACGTCGCCGCGGAGGCCTGGTTCACGCTGAGCAGCTCCAACACGGACCTCATGCCCGAGGACCGCCAGGACATGGAGCAGGACGCGGCCGCGCTGGCGCTCGCCAAGGTCCTGCCGGGCTACGACTGCCACCTCAAGGTCATCTGGGCGCGCCTGGACGGCGAGGACTACCGCGAGGAAGCACGGCAGATTTTCACCGCCGGGGATGTCGAGGCGGTCGCCGCGATGTGGGCGCAGCGCCTGGACACCCTCGACCTGCCGCAGCGGCACATCCTGCTCGGCATACGCCTCGTCGAGCGCGACTCCGCGGCGAACGCCACCGTCAAGAACGGCGTCACCGGCGCGCTCGGCGTGGGCCACACCGGTCTCGACGAGACCGAACTCGCCCACCTGGACGGCCTGGCCCGGCGGATGGAGCGCCGCCTGGAGGCCACCCCGTGGCGTGCGCGGATCGCTCCGGCGGAGCTGCTGGCCTGGGCCGTCTCGCGGGAGAGCTTCCGTCCGCAGCCTGCCCCGCCGCACCTGCCCACCATCAGCGGCGCCTCCCTGGTCCGCCTGACCCAGTCCAAGGCCATCCCGCACGCGGACCACGTACGCATGATGGACGCCCGCGGCGAGACCGCCGCCTGGGTCAGCGTGCTGGCGATGCCCGCCTTCCCCGAGGAACTCATCACCCCCGGCGAACAGGAATGGCTGCGCTGCCTCAGCGAGATCAGCTACACCCACCCGGTCACCGGCGACGACGCGCTGGTCTGCCCGGAGGCGTCGGTGCGGTTCTCGGTGTGGCAGAAGGGCGCCGCGATCAAGTCCGTCGACAAGCAGCGCCAGTCCGCCAAGGAACAGCGCCGCAGCGCCTCCGAAGGATCCGCCGGCGAAACCTTCGCGGAGACCGAGGAGACCGAGGCGGTGATGGAGGACCTGCGCCGGCAGATGAGCCGCGACGGCATGACTCTGCTGGAGGACCACCCGCGGATCATCGTCTCCTCCACCGAGTCCCTCGACGACCTCCGCGCCCGCACCGACGCGGTCACCGCCCACTACGCGGGCCTGTCCATCGACGTCACGGTCGCCTCCGAGGAACAGCGGGAACTGTGGCTGGAGGCGCAGATCGGCGACATGCTCCGCGTGCTGGACCTCGGCCACATCCGTACGACCGACGCGCTCGCCGCCAGCATGTTCTGGGGCGGCTCGGAAGCCGGGGACGACGAAGGCCCGATCGCGGGCCTCCTCACCGGCACCACCCCGGGCGTCTGCCGTATCGACATCACCGCCGGCAGCGCGAGGGGTGACGCGACGACCACAGCGTTCGTCGGCCGGTCCGGGCGCGGCAAGACCACGAGCATGATGCTGGCGACGCTGATCGCAGGCCTCAAGGGCGCGTTCAGTTTGATGCTGGGCTTCAAGGGTGACGAAGGCGGCCTGGTGAAGGCCGGCGAGTACCTCGGCCTCGACTCGCACCACGTCACCTGCGGTGTCGATACCCCGGCCGTGGCCGATGTCTTCCGGCTCCTGCCCAAGGGCGACGCCGCCCTCCAGGTCGTCAGCCAGCTTCTGATCATCCTGCCGGAGCGGATGCGTGACGCCGGTGTGGAGACGCACCTGCTGCGGGCCTGCAACGCGGTTGCCCAGCACGAGGACGCGGCGACCTGGCGGGTGATCGAGTACCTGCAGGCGAGCAGCGACCCGCTCGCGATCGATGCCGGCGAGGCGCTCTCGGAACTGTCGCAGACCCAGCTCGGTGCGCCTCTGCTGGGAAACCCGCACGACGGGGCCTCGCCGCTGCGTCCCGAGCCGGGCCTGTGGCTGGTCCAGGTGCCCGGCCTGACGATGCCGCAGGCCGGCACCCGCCCGGGGGAGATGACGATGACCGAGCGGGTCTCCTTGGCGCTGATGCGCGGCCTGATCGCGTACGCGTTGAACACCTCCGCCCGCGCTGACCTGCGAAATCTCCCGAAAGTCGTGGCGATTCCGGAGGTTCACGTCCTGACGGGCACCGACGACGGCCGGCGCTTCATCGACTACATCGCCCGTACGGGAAGGGCCCTCGACACCTCTCTGGCGATCGACACCCAGGACCCGAAGTCGCTGCTCGGCATGGACGGTGTTCTGGAGGCAATTACGACGGTTTGTGCGTTCGAGCAGAGCACTCGCAGTCAGCAGGACGCGATGGCCGAACTGCTGCGACTGCCCGTGTCGGACAGCACCCGCGCCCTGATCCACGGGGTCGGCAAGGACGCGCACGGCGACATCCGCCACGGTCACTGCATCGTGAGGGACCGGCGTGACCGGGTGGCCACCATGCAGTGGGACGCCCCCTCCTACGAGCTGCTGCGCGCGCTGTCCACCAACCCCAGGGACCAGGCCGAGGACCGCGAGACCGCCCTCCAGGACGCCATGCCCCAGGACGAGTTCACCGGCGCCGAATCCGCGGACTCTGTCCACAACCCGCCGGAGGAAGGGTCGGAAGCCGCATGACCCCCACCCGGAGCGGGCCGGCCGACGCCGCCTGCGAACCAAGGAGGCAGCCCGCCGTGACCTCACGACAGCGCAACCTGACCGCCACGGTCGCGGCCTGCGCGGCCACCGGCGCCCCGGGCGCCGGCGCCACCCCAGACCCGGTGGCCGACGGTCTGGAGCCGATGGCATGAAGCAACTGCTGAAACGATTCCGCTACGCGGCGATCCGGATCTGGCTCGCCCTGCCGCGGCTGCGCACCCTGATGATCCCCACGGCCGGCATCCTGGCCACCCTCGGCGTCCTCGCACCGGCCGCGGCCGCCGACGGCACCGACGACTACAAGCCGGGCGGCATCGGCGACATGATGCCGTCTCCCTTCAAACCCCCGGGCCAGGGAACGCTGTTCGAGTCCTACAGCCCCGAGGTGTACCAGCTCGACAAGCAGCTCTCGGACGACCTGACCGGCGGCGACTTGATCGACGGCTGGCTGCACGGGTTCGGGAACATGCTGATGCAGGTCCTCACCCTGGTGGGCCGGGCCGCCGTGGTGGTGGTCGGCTGGTGCTTCAACGTGGTCAGCCTCCCGGAGGTCGAGGGCGCCATCTCCAAGGCGATCGGCGCCGCGGCCGGCCCGATGATGACGACGTTCCTGCCGACCGCCGTCGCGGTCGGCGCCTTCGTCGCCTGGGCCAAGAAGTCGGAGTCCTCCCCGCTCGGGCAGCTCGCCTGGGTCGCTGCGAGCGCGGCGATCGCCACCACCTTCCTTGTCGCTCCCGCCACCTGGGTCAAGGGCGTCGACAACGGACGGCAGTTGGGCGCCTCGGTCGCCATGACCACGATCGGCGCCGGTCTGTCCGGCAACGACGACGCGGCGATGCCGTTCAAGACACCCACCCCGAAGTGGTCGGACAACGAGAAGGACAACACGGTCCGCCGGGCCGGCGACGCGGTGTGGCGCACATATGTGGCAACGCCCTGGTGCATAGCGGATCTTGGGTCCGTCAAGGCATGCCAGAGGTGGGGCAACGAGGTCGTCAAGCTCGGCACCGACATGGACGCGCGTGAGGACTACCTCTCCTCCACCCTCAACGACGAGACCGTCGGCAGTGAAGCCGTCCAGTGGCGCCAGGGACACACCCCCGGCGGCCGGATCGGTGTCCTCATCGCCGGCATCATCAGCTGCGTCATCTTCTGCGCCCTCGCCCTGACCTTGGCCTTCACGACTTTGGCCAGTCTCATCGGCGCGTTGATGCTGCTGGTCTGCGGCGTCGCATTCGCCACCCTCTGGTGCATTCCAGGAAAACCGAGGCAGTGGGGGGTGCAATGGTTTGAAATGCTCATCGGTCTGGTGATGGTCTCGTTCACCGCGACCATGCTCCTCGGCTCGGTCATGGTGGTCTGCGTCGCGATGATGTCGCTGCTGCCGACCTACGGCTGGCTCATGGTCAGCGCCCTCAACATCTGCGCCGCCGCCATGGCGTTCAAGGTCAAGGGCCGCCTCGACGGCATCGTCGGCGCCGGCGGCGCCCAGATGGCCGGCCGCGGTGTGCTCTCCACTCTCGGCCGGATGCGCTCCGCCCGCCGCCTGCGCAACGCAGTCGGCGGCGGCCGGAGGCGGGGCCGCTTCGGCGACATGGACCGTCACCCCACCCCCGACAGCCGCGGCGGCGGACGCGGCGGCAGCGGCGACGACTCCGGCAGCGGATCGTCCAACACCGGCGATGTCCGCAGCCGTCCCAGCCGCACGATCCCGCCGCCGCCGAGCTACCCGCCCACCGCGCACCGGCCCGGACCGGGTGGCCCCGGCCTCCCCGGCGCACCGTCAGGACCCACCGGTCCCGCCGGCACTGGTCCCGGCGCGCCCAGCGGACGGCGCACCCGCCCCGGTACCGGACCCCGCCCCGGACCGCGCCGGCCCAGCGGCCCCGGACGCACTGGGCCGGGAGGCACGACCGCGGGCGGCTACACCGTGCGGCCCGGCGCGCCCCGGCGTACCGGAGTCCCGCCGGCCAACCCGTCCCACAGGCCCACCACCATCCAGGGCACCGTCATCAACCGGCCGGCCAACCCGACCGGCGCCAGGTTCCGCACCTATCCGCCGCCGGCCACCCCGCGGCCGCCGCGTACGCCCGGCCGCCCGCCGGGCAGCGGCGCCCTGCCGGCCAGCGGAACCCGTAACGGACCGCCTCGCCCGCGCGGGAGTTCCTGAGCCCGCCTGACCCCGGGCGCCCGCCCACCCCTTCCACCCGCACGAGATCCCCGGCGGTCCGGCCGCAACAGGCGGCCGGACCGCCCCGGGGCCATCTCGCCATGCCCGCATACCCCTATGCGCCGCCCGTACGGAGCCCGTTGTGACGCACGAGAAGGACCCCCGCACCCCTGACACCGACTCCGCCACGTCCCGCAGGAAGTCCGGGCGGGCGCCGGTGCCGCAGAGCGCCGCCGAGTGGCGCGAGCTGCTGGCCCGGGAGGAACTCCCGCCCGAGATCGACGAGTTGCGCGGCCGCAAGCGCCGCAAGGCAAAGCGCCGGTGGCGCTCGGCCCGCCGTGACGAGCGCACCGAGTGGATCCGCGAGGAACGCAAGAAGACCCCCACGCCGGCGGTCATCCCGGTCATCGCCCTGATCGTGGCGGCGGCTGTTGCAGGCGCTGCCTGGCTGTGGCCCGACCACCACGGCGCCGACACCGCGAAGCCCAAGGCGACTCCGACCGTGGTGGCGCCCGAAGCGCCGTCCAGCGCCTCGCCCACGCCCACGGCGAGCGCGCCCACGGTGGCCGACAACCCCGAGGCCGTCGCCAGGGCATTCGTCACCGCCTACACCGAACGCCGCCCGGTCCAGGACGGCAGCCACAAGGCGGCCGTGCAGCGTGCCGCCCCGTACGCCTCCACCCCCCTCGTGGAGAACCTCACCAAGCACGACGACCGCGACTTCAACCAGCTGGTCGCCGCGCAGGCCACCGAGGCCAAGCCCACCAAGGTCGACGTCGGGCGGCCCAGCGCGAAGGACCGGCCCGCACCGGACACCTCGGTCCGCGTCTACCTGCAGGCTGACGTGACCCTCGACGTCAAGGCCACCGACCCCTACAGCTACACCCGCCACCTGACCATCGAGGTCGCGCGCGCCGACGCCGCCTCCCGCTGGATGGTCACCCGCGTCCTCGGGCTGGAGGAGTAGCCGTGGACGAGCGGGATCTCATGCGCGGCGCCCTCAAGGCCACCGGAGTCGTCAAGAAGGGCGCGCAGCTCAAGTTCGGCGCCATCGCCCTGGTCGTCTTCTTCGTCGGGCTGCTCCTGCTCGGCATGTTCTTCCCCGCCGGGAAGGCGAGCGCCTCCGACTGCGAGGACACCGGGCCCGGCACAGCAGACGCCTCCGCCGTCTCGGACGCCGACGGCGCCGGCAGCCAGGCCTCCGGCACCCTGCACGACCAGCAGGTCGAGTACGCCAAGGAGATCGACAAGGCGGCCAAGAAGGCCAAGCTGCCCGGCCGCGCCACCCTCATCGCGCTCATGACCGCGATGCAGGAGAGCACGATGCAGAACCTGGATCACGGTGACCGCGACTCGGTGGGGCTCTTCCAGCAGCGGCCCTCCATGGACTGGGGCACCAAGCAGCAGATCATGACGCCGAGCTACTCCGCCGAATCGTTCTTCCTCGGCCGCGGCACGAACGGCGGCCTCGTCGACGTCAAAGGCTGGGACAAGCTCCCCCTCGGCACGGCCGCCCAGAAGGTCCAGAACTCCGCCCACCCCGAGCTGTACGCCGGGCACGAGACGGCGATGCGCAAGCTCGCCAAGGACGCCGACATCAACCTCGAGCGCGGCGGCTCCACCACCGGCTCCGGCGACTCCAGCAGCGCCGGCGGCGACAGCACGCCGGTCACCAGCGAGAACAACGGGTGCGGCGTGGCGAAGCCGGGCACCGGCGGCGGCACGGGCGGCAGCGCCGGCGGCAAGTTCACCGACGGCAAGCAGACCTGGGAGTTGAAGAACCCGCGCTCGGTGGATGAGGCCATCGCCTGGGCCAAGAAGCACTCCGGGCCGGGCTCCTCCGCCGACTGGTACCAGCGCTGCCTGGCCTTCACCGCGATCGTCTACGGCTGGCAGTTCTCCGGCGTCAACTACGCCATCGACCACTACCAAGTCGTCCCGAAGTCCATGCAGCACGACGGCGACCGCCATCCCCCCGCGGGGGCCCTGATGTATTGGGACACAGGCCACCGGGCCGGGCACATCGCCGTCTACCTCGGAGGCGGCAAGGTCGCCTCGAACGACATCTTGAGGCCGGGTTACATCGACGTCGTCGACGCCGAGTTGTTCGAAACCAAGTGGGGCGCGAAGTACATCGGCTGGACCCCGCCGGTCTTCCCCAAGGCCGGATAGTCGCCGGCCCCTGATGAGGACTCATCGTAGGCATCTGCGCCGCCCTCGCCGCAGGGCCTGCCCCCACGCTCCCGTCCAGTTGGGCGCAGGCCCTGGTCGGGACCGATCCCGGTCGCCGGGCGCCGCCCGGTCCACGAGGAGTCCTCCACGCAGGCCGGCCCGTCCCCCGGGATGGGCCGGCCCCTCCTCCCGCGCGGCCGCCGCGCACCCTCCCCGGCGTACGACACCAAGGACCGCTCGCCCATGACCACCAGCCCCCTCCTGCACCGTCCGCGCAGATCCGCTGTCCGCGCGGCCTCCCGCTACCGCGACGTCCTGGCCACCCCGTACGTCACCCGCCTCCTGGCGGGCGCGGTCATAGGCCACCTCCCCGTCGCCATGGCCCCGTTGGCGATCCTGATCGCCGTCCGCGCCGACGGCGGCACGCTGAGCTTCGCCGGAGTCCTCGCCGCCGTGTATGGACTGGCCGCTGCGATCGGGCAGCCGCTGTGGGGACGCCTGCTGGACCGGCACGGCCACCGCCTCGCCATCGGACTCACCTCCCTCGCCTCCACCGCGGCCTTCCTGGTCCTGGCCTTCCTCCACCCGGCCGACCACCAAGCCCCCGCCGCAGTCGTCGCGGCGGCCGCAGGCCTGTGCACGCCGCCGCTGGAAGCCGCGCTCCGCGTCCTGTGGCCGCACGTCGTCGACAACCCGCAGCACCGCCGCGCCGCGCTCGCTCTCGATGCCTGCGCCCAGGAGCTCGTATTCATCGGCGGGCCGCTCCTCGTCCTCGGACTCGACGCCGTGAACGGCACCGCCCTCGTGCTCACCGCCACCGCCGTGATCGGAGGGGTGGGCGCCGCGCTGTTCCTCACCGCCCCACCCACCCGCACCTGGCAGCCGGTCCCCACCCGCACACACTGGATCGGACCGATCCGGGTCCCTGGCCTGCGCGCCCTGGCCGCCGCCCTGTTCGGAGCGGGCATCACCCTGGGGGCCTTGAACGTGGTGGCCCTCGCGGCGGCGGAACGCCACCACGCCGGCTACTTGGTGACGCTGATCCCTGCCGCGCTCGCCGTCGGTAGCCTGACGGGCGGACTGCTCTATGGCCGGCGCACCTGGCCGGGCTCGCCAGCCCGCCAACTGCTGTTCATCGGAGGCGGGTTCCTGCTCGGTTCGCTGCCGATGCTCGCCGATCCCGTCCCCGCCCTGGCCATCGCGGCCGCCGTACTGCCCCCCACTGAACCGCCCGCCGGGCAGGACGACAGCACCTGAGCACGTATCCCACCACCGTCCCGACGGCGAGTGCGACTGCGAGGGTCATCGCCCCATGGTGGCAGGCCTCGCCGGCGTCTCACGCGATCCGCGCGCCCTCACCTCCGGCCGCCTGCGGCCAAACAGCCGAGCCGCTGGCCGGATTGAGATGAACCGGGGCATTCGCCCCCGCAGCGCGCCGCCCTGCGGCTACCGTGACCCCAGCGCCCGGCGCACATCCCCCGTGTGTGCGCCGGGCCTCGTCGTACTCGGCGACCGTGACAACTGCGCTGTCGTCTGGGGCGCACGCGCCTGTCATCGGCGATCACATCAGCCGGCACCGGACTGCCCGCTCGAGGCGAGCAGCCGTCGTGGAGCGTCAGTGCGCCCGGCATTCGCCCGTAGTGGGGCGCGGGGCTACGCCATGACCAGGGCCAGGCCCAGGAACAGGACGCCCAGGGCCAATTCGGCATTCGGCAACCTCAACTGTCGTCGCGTAGACGACATTAGCCGCCAAATAGGCGCTTTTCGGTAGTCGAGGCCGGAGATTGCGCGAACTCCATCCACAGGCTGACCAGGTGATGCTCAGTGCTCACCACCGGCCGGTGACCAACTGCGCTCCGCCCACGGCGAGAACCGACTCGCCAAGCCTTCCACTGCCCTCTTGCCGCCTTCCACGTGAGGACGTCATGCACATCGTCATGCTCACGCGTGCCCGTCACCGGATCCCGCGTCATCGCAGCACACTCCGCCCCCGCGCCGGCCGAACACCGCGGCCCCCCCGGCCGCTCACCCTCCGGGTGGCGAGATGACGACCACTAACGCGCAGGCCGTGCCGACGGCGCCCCCGACAGCAGACCGGCGGCTGCTGACCGGCGTCTTCGCCGCCCTCGGCATCGCTATGGCCGTCTGGGGCGCACGGTTGCCCGCGGTCCAGACGGCCGTCCACCTCAGTGCAGGCCAGCTCGCGATCGTCCTGCTCGGCGCAGCAGCTGGCATGGTCGCCGGGCTTCAGGCCGGCGGGCGCCTGGCCGCCCGGCGCGGGCCATCGCACCTGCTCGTCGGACCGACGATCGCGTTCGGCTGCTCCCTCATCCTTCTGGGCCAGTGCCGGACGCTGCCGACGCTGGTCCTGGGCGCGGCGGTGTTCGGCTGCGCCCACGGTCTGCTCGACGTCGGCGCGAACTCCTCCGCCGTCAACTGCCAGCGGGCTTACCAGCGGCCGATCATGTCGGGGCTGCACGCCGCCTACTCGATCGGTGCGCTCGGCGGCGCCGCGCTGGTGGTCGCCACAACCTGGATGCCGTACCGCCTGCTGTTCACCCTGGTCGGTGCCGGCACCGTTCTCGCAGCCCTCGCAGCACACCGTGCGGTACGCACCGCACAGAGCCTCGACGGAATGTCTGAGCGCGCGGAACCGGCGGATGAGGACACCCAGGTGGTCCCCTCTCGCCGCGTCACCGTGTGGCTGCTCGGCGCGCTTGCGGCTGCGTGTCTGCTCGCCGAGGGCGCCGCCGCAGACTGGTCGGCGGTTCACCTGCGCTCCCTGCACGCCTCCGAAGCGACCGCCGCGGCCGCGTACGCCGTCTACAGCGCCGCCATGGCCATCGGCCGACTGTTCGGCGACCGGCTGACGTCGCGCTACGGCGCACCCGCCATGGTCCGCGCCGGGGCGGTTCTGGCCACCGTCGGCCTTGGCGCCGGCGTGGCCATCGGCACGACCCCGAGTGCGCTCCTCGGCTGGATGGCCATCGGTCTCGGCCTCTCCACGGCCGTCCCCTCACTCATCACCGCCGCCGGACGCGGAGGGCCCCGCGCTGTCGGCGCCGTGGCCGCGACCGGCTACCTCGGCCTGCTCGCCGGCCCCGCTGCCATCGGCGCGCTCGCCTCCCTCACCAGCCTGCCCGCGGCCCTCGCACTGCCCGTTGTCCTGGCGGCCTGCGTCGCGCTCACCGCCCACCGAGCCCTGGAGCAACGATGACCGCACCTACCCCGACAACCCTGCGCCGCAGACGACTTGAGGCCGCGATTCTCGACTACAACGGGGTCCTCGGCGTGCAGCCGAGCCCCACCCAGTGGAGGGGCCTGGCCGAACTCGCCGGATGGCCCGCGCAGGAGGCCGCGGCGTTCCAAAAGGCGTTCTGGAAGCGGCGCACGGCGTACGACGAGGGCACGATCACCACGCACGTCTTCTGGGACGGCCTGCTACGTGGTGGTCTGTCGGCCAGGCCCGGCAGCGCCCTTCTGGCGGAGCTGACCCACGCCGACACCCAGATGTGGACGACCATCGACCCGGCCGTGCTGGAGGTCCTGCACGCCGCGCACCGGGCCGGAACTCCCTTGGTGCTCTTGTCCAATGCTCCCCGGCCCCTGGCTGCAGCGCTCGACGCGACCGACTGGTGCGCCACGTTGTTCACCAAGACCGTGTACTCCGCGCGAATCGGTGTGAACAAACCGCACCGCCGTGCGTACGAGGCTGCCCTCGCCGTGGCCGGATGGCCTTCCCCGGAGCAGACGCTCTTTGTCGACGACCGGGCCGACAACGTCGAAGCGGCGGCCCGTCTCGGGCTTCTCAGCAGCCACTACACCGGTGACCCCGGCGAGCTCGCCCGCCATCTCACCCAGCCGGCGGGCCAGCTGGCGAGACGGCCCTGAAATCTCCGGACTCTGTCCACAGGCCACCGCTTCGAAGATCGATTCACCAGCAGGCACCTCGCCTCGGCGCCCGATGCGTCGTCCGGCCGGGCCTGCTCATGCCAGCACTGGAGGCTGATCTCACTCATGCGTAAGACCCGTACGCGCGTGCTGCGTCGCGTCGTGGCGACCGCCGCGCTCGTCGCCGCCTCGGGGGCCCTGGCCGCCCCGGCTGCACTCGCCGCCACCGACTCACCATCACCCAAGGTGTCCGCCTCGGCGACGGACGACGCGTCACTCGCGCTGGAGCTGGAGCTTTCAGCGAAGGCCGACTCCCCGAGCCCGGACCCGACCGGAGAGCCGGGGACCGACCCGACGACGCCGCCGACCACGGACCCCACCGACCCGCCGACCACGGACCCGACCGAGCCGGGGACCGACCCCACCGACCCGCCGACCACGGATCCGACGGATCCCCCGACGACCGACCCGACGGACCCGCCCACGACGGATCCGACGGATCCCCCGACCACGGACCCGACGGACCCGCCCACGACGGATCCGACGGATCCCCCGACCACGGACCCGACGGACCCGCCCACGACGGATCCGACGGACCCGCCGACCACGGACCCGACGGACCCGCCCACGACGGACCCCACGGACCCGGGCACCGACCCGACCATCGAGCCGTCACCGGACCCGACCTCGGGAAGCGGCGGCTCGGGTGACGGTTCGGGCAAGGGGGACTCGGGCAAGGGCGGCGGCTCGCACAACTCGCCCAAGGGCGGTGCCACCGAGCAGATCAGCGCCAGCGACACCATCACGCCCGCCGGGAGCCTCGCGCACACGGGCGCGGACGGCAACACAGCGCTCGCCCTCACCGCCGGCGGCTTCCTCGCCGCCGGCCTGGCGACCGTGGGCGTCGTCGGCTACGGCAAGCGCCGTGCTGACCGCCGCACCGCCGACCAGGCCTGACGGCACCACGCCCGGGGCGCCCTGACGCGCCCCGGCCCCGGTGGCCCGCGCAATGGCGGGCCACCGGGCAACTCCACCACTCCTGAAGGGACCTTGAAGGCCATGGCCGTACTCAAGCGCTTCGCCACCGTCGCCCTGTCCGTCTCACTGCTGGCAGGCGGTGCCGCCGTCCTGGCGCCGACTGCGTCAGCCGCCAGCAGCGACTGCTCCAACTACGACCAGGGCGCCGAGGTCGATGGCAACGGCATCAACTTCCGCACCGGACCGTCCACTTCGTACAAGTCCAAGGGCCTGGTCTACGACAAGGACCAGCTGGGCCTCTACTGCAAGAGCGGCTCCTGGTACAAGGCCAAGCTCATCAACCGGTCCAAGGGCGGGCTGCCGGCCGGCACGTTCGGCTGGATCCGCCAGGACATGATCAAGTTCCACCTCGCCGGCTAGTCCCGGCTCCGCCCCGGCCGCCGCCCAGCGGCGGCCGGGGCCCGGCATCCCTCGCCCCCGCGCGCGTGCCACCCACCGCAAGATCGCGGGCCCCACTACCCCCACGCCCTGCGAAAGGCGCCCCCGTCATGACCACGCTGACCCCTGCCGCCACCGGGCTGACCGCACTGCTCACCCACCGCCAACGACCGGCCCTCGGCGCGTTCCTGCCCGCCGGCTTCCCCAACTGGACGGCCGGGATCGAGACCCTGCGCGCCTTCACCCGCCACGGCGCCGACTTCCTCGAAGTGGGCGTCCCGCACCACACCCCGACCCTCGACGGCCCGGACATCTCCGCCGCGTACGCACAGGCCCTGGGCCAGGGCGCGCGCATGGCCCACGTCTTCTCCACCATCCGCCTCACCGCCTCCAGCACCGCCGTCCCCGTGGTCGCCATGAGCTACTGGGCGCCCGTCCTCGACTTCGGCATCCAGCGCTTCGCCCAGGACCTCGCCCAGGCCGGCGCCGCCGGCGCGATGATCCCCGACCTGCCCGCGTCGGAGGCCGGCGAATGGATCGAAGCCGCCCGGAAGGCCGGCATCCACACCCCGCAATTCGCCCCGCGCAGCGCCGACGACGATCAGCTGGCCGCGATCGCCACGGCCGCCTCCGGCTGGATCTACGCCCCGGCCGCCCCCGCGCCCACCGGCTATCAGGGGGAACTGGACCTGCCCGCGCTCAACGACTTCACCGCACGGCTGCGCACGCACTCCCGCCTGCCCGTGGTCGGCGGAATCGGCATCTCGACCCCCCAACTCGCAGAACAGGTGGCTCCGTTCGTTGACGCGGTCGTGATCGGCTCCCCGCTGATCCGGCCCCTGCTGCAGGGGTCAGCACCGGCAGGTCTCGACGGTGCCGTGGAACAGGTCAGGGCCTTCGCACACGCCCTGCACACGCCTGCCTCCTCCCGCCCGCTCTCTGCGTGATCATCAAGGGGCGCCGCGGCAGCGGCGCCCACCCGGATCAAGAAGAGGTACCGCCGAGTTGAACGTCACCACCCGCCGCGCGGCACTGGCCGGCGTCGCCCTTGCCGCCACGCTGACCGGCTGCTCCGCCCTCGCCGACCAGCCCGGCAGCGACAACGCGAAGGCCGCCGCCCAGGGTCCGGCGGCGGCCGGCACCGCCCAGAGAGCCCTGGCCCGCCTCACGGTCAAGGGCCCCGCCCCGATGACCGGATACGACCGCGAAGCCAAGTTCGGGCCCGCCTGGTCGGACACCACCACCGCGCCCGGATCGGGCAATTCGTGCGATACCCGAAACGATGTTCTTCGCCGCGACCTGCACAAGATCACGTTCAAGGGGACCTCCCGCTGCGTGATCGCAACCGGCACTCTCGAGGACCCCTACACCGGCAAGCGCATCAACTTCGTCCGCGGCCCGCAGAGCGCCAAGGTGCAGATCGACCACGCCGTCGCGCTCGGCGCGAGCTGGCGCACCGGCGCCGCCCAACTCACCCAGGAACAAAGGCGTGCAGTAGGCAACGACCCCTTGAATTTGATTTCCGCCGATGGCCCGGCGAACTCCGCGAAGTCCGACGCGGATGCGGCCACCTGGCTTCCGCCCAACAAGACCTTCCGCTGCTCGTACGTCGCACGGCAGATCGCGGTCAAGGCCAAGTACCACCTGTGGGTCACACCGCCGGAGAAGACCGCCATGACCCGCGTCCTGGCCGGCTGCCCCAACCAGGTGCTGCCCACCGACGCCAGCACGGGCGTCGCCCTGCCGGGCCAGAAGTAGAGAAGGAGACGTCGTGCACACCCAACGCCGCATCCCGCCGGGCCGCACCGAGGGGGCCGTGCGACGGCCCCGGCCCGCGCCCTTGTCCCCGCCGCCGGAATGGCGGGCCCAGCACCTGTTCGTGGAACCCCGCTACTTCAACCTCAGCACGGCGGGGGACGACGACTTCGACGACGTCGCCGTGCCGGCCCCCACCGAGCCGCCGGCCTTCCGACCGAGCCGCCGCCCGTACCGACCCTGACCGACCCTGACCGCCCCCGATGTCGCCGACTCGGAGCCGCGCCCAGGCCGGCTCCCCGGCTTCCCCCCTCGACGTCTGGAGCCTCACCGCGCCGCACTGACCCGGAGGTTGCATGTCCCGCATCGACGTCCCGCCGAGACCCTCCTCGTCCGCGTACTGGTCCCCGCCCGCCGTGCCCCCGCTCCTCGCCGCCGTGAGCGACGGCCGGCAGCCGCCGCAGTCCGCCGGCCGAGGCTTCCGCGTCCTTCACGCACTGCTGAGCCTGGGCGCCGACCAGGAGCACCAGCTCGCCGACATCGCCCGCGCCGCAGGCCTGCAGCCCTCACACGCCTCCAAGCTCCTCAAGGCCGCCGCCCTGGAGCGCCTCGTCGAGCACGGCACCCGCCGCGGCACCTACCGGATCACCCGCGACGCCGCACCGCTCACCACGAACCCCGCCGGCACGGCCGCAGCCACCGCGCCGGTCCGCCGCGTCGTCGAGGACCTGCAGCAGGAGACCGGGCTCGCCGTGGCCTGGCACGAGCCGCACTTCAGGCTCGGCCTCGGACTGCACCTCACGCTCGTCGACCTGGCGTGCCCCCACCCCGAGCTGCGCACCGCGGCCGCGCAGCAGGACGACGACCCGCGCACGACCGCCGCCGGACGCGCCGCGCTCGCGTACGTTCCCGCCGAGCTCGCCGTCAACGCCGACGACCGTCCGCTCGTACTGCCGGCCGCCACGCGGGACACCATCCGCTCCAGCCGGATCGCGCTGCGCCGATGTCCCGGCATCTGCACCCTGGCCACGCCCGTCCTGCGCGGGCCACACCTGGTCGCCGTCCTCAGCCTCACCGGGGCCGACCCGCTGTTCCACGAGCCGCTTCGGGCGCAGGAGTTCGCGGTCCTGCTGCGCCGGGCGGCCAGCCGGGCAGCCGGCCCCTGCCGCCGGGATCCGGCCCCCGCGCCCGCCCGCCGCGTCGCCTGACCGCCTCTTTCACCGAACCTGCCCGAAGGACACCCACGACCATGGCTGCACACCGGCTCCTCGCGAACGGCGCCAACACCGACCACCCCGTCCCCGGCCTGCCGTTCGTCGACGACACCCACCTCGGCGCCGGCCCGCCCCCGGCCGCCACCGCGCCCCGCCCCACCCGGACCCCGGACCCGGAGTGCGCCGGCCTCGTGTGGATCGTCCACGCCCACCCGCACCTGGGCCGCACCGTCCTGCTGTACGAAGCCGGCCCCGACGGCACCGGACCGTGGGACTGGCAGAGCGACTGGCCCCTGGTGTCCAGGGCCGGCGGCTACTGGTGGGACGGCACCCGCTGGCACCGGCCGTCCCAGCTGTGGGACGAGGCCGCGGGCGCCTTCGAGCAGCAGCCCGTGCCCGCCGCAGCCACCGTCACCGCCGCCGACCTCCTCGACGACCCGCTGGCCGACGCCGGCCGCGGGCACCTGCACCGGGCGGCCGCCCTGACCGGGGAGAGCGCGGCCGTGGACACTGCGCAATGGCGTCACGACCTGGCCCGCTGGGCCGCCCACCGCACCACAGCCGACGGGCAACTGCCGCCGGAGTCCTGCGTGGTCACCCTCACCGCCCCCGAGCTGACCGGCGACCAACTGATCGGCACCACTGCCCTGGCCGCGACCGCCTCCATCAGCGCCTCGGCGCTGCGCGCCTACATCAGCCGCGGACAGGGCGCCGTCCCCGAGCCGCAGGCGATCGTCGCAGGCCGGCCGATGTGGTCCCGTCCCGTCGCCGAGAACTGGGCCGCCCACCGGCGCCGCCCCGCCGCCGCCCGCTGGCCGGCCCACCGCGACCGCCCGGTCCTACCGGCGGGCGCCGAGCAGATCCGACGGCGCCTCGACCCGGTCCTGTTCGCCGCACTGTGGGACGACCCCGAGCGGCGCGCCCGGTGGGCTCTGCGCCACCGCACCCCGGACGCCGTCCGGGACGTCGCCGCAGACCTCGCGCACCTCGTGGCCGACCGGCTGCAGGACACCCCGCCCGCCCAGGCGCTCGCCGAAGTCCTCACACAGGCCGCCCTCGCCAACTTCACTGCCGGAGACGCCCGTTCGCCCTCCGTCGACCAGGTCCTCGGCTGGCTCACCCAGCACCACCCCCACGCGGCCGAGCAGACCGTCACCGCCATCGCCGAGCAGGCCGCGCTGCGGTTCGGCATCCCACGCTCCGACACCACTCATCTGCTGCGCACCGACGCGTCCGCCGCACCGCCGGCTCCGGAGGACCCCCGCCGCGCAGCGGCGTGACCGAGCCCGCGCCCGGGAATCGGTGCACCCCGGACATGCTTCGCCTTTCAAGCATGTCCGGGGTGCACCGGACCGGCCACTGTGCGGCTGACCTGCCCATACGTTCACCACATCCCCGGCTTTCGGGGGGTCGGCACCACTGAAGAGGAGAGGCTCATGCGCCCTTGCCGTAAGAGTTCCGTCCGGTCCGTTCGCTCCGTCCGCTTCGTGCGCCCGTAAGGCACGAGCAGCACACCGAAGGCGGCCGCACCTCTGGTTCGGCCGCCTTCGGGCTGTCCGCCCCCATCGTGACGACCGCAGGTGGGACCTGCAGGGAGACGCCGCATGGCCACACACGCACCGGCCACCACCGCCGTGCCCACCGCGCCGACGGCGCGCTCCGTCGTCCGGATCCTGATCATCAGCTCGCTCGCGGTGAAGGCCGGCGGGTTCAGCTGGGACTTCCTCGGCTACTACGTGGCCGACGGCACCGGACATGGAACCACCGCGGCCGGCGCCGCCCTCACCGCATTCGGGATCGGCTGGTGCCTGGGCCAGGCCTCGGCCGGCGCGCTGACCGACCGGCTCGGCCAACGCGCCGCCCTGGTCGCCCTGATGATCCTTTCCGCGCTCGCGTGCCTCGCGCTTGCCGTCGCCACCTCCCTGCCCGCGCTGCTGGCCGTCGCCGTGTGCCTGGGACTGACCATGGAAGCCCACCGGCCGGCCGTCTCGGCCACCATCAACGAGGCGATCCCCACCGAGGCTGGCCGCACCCGCGCGCAGACCTGGACGTACTTCGCAAGCAACGTGGGCGTCGCGATCTGCGGTGGCGCCGGCGGCTACCTCGCCCACCACCACGGCTACCGGGCCTTGTTCGTCGTCAACGCCGTCGTGTGCCTGGCCTTCGCGCTCGTCGCCCGCCGGACCCTGGCCCCCAAGGCGGCAGCCGCCGGCGCCCCATCGCTCACCTACCGGCAGGTCCTGGGCGATCCGACGCTGCGCTGGATCACCGTGGTCGCCGTCTGCTCGATGTTCTGCGCCTGGGGGCTCGTCTCGGTCCTCCCGCTGCTGATGACCAGCGACCATCTCCCGGCCACGAGTTTCGGCGTGGCCATGGTCGCCAACACCGTCGCGGTCCTCGCCCTGACCCCGCCCCTGATGCGCCTGCTCGTCGGCCGCGGCGACGCCGTCCGGTTCCCGTTCGTGCCCGTGCTCGCCACCGGATCCGCGATCCTCGGCCTCGGCATCACCATCGCCGCCTTCCAGCACACCGCCCTCGGCTACGCGATCGCCGCCGTCGTCCTGGTCCCGGGCGAAGTCCTCTACAGCGTCGCCGTCGGCGCCTACATCTCCACCGCCGCCCCGCCCGGCGCCACCGGCCGCTACCAGGCCGTCGTCAGCGGGGCGACTGCGCTCGCCTCCCTGCCGCCGCTCGGGATCGCACTCGCCCTCGAAGCCGGCGGCCGCCCGCTGGTCGCCGTCCTCCTCGCAGCCAGCGCCGCGCTCGCCGTGGCCGCCTGCTACCCCCTCGCCCGCTCGCTGCGTCCCGGCACCGCCACCCGCCCTGACACCTGGAGTTGACCGTGACCGCGAAGTTCACCAATCTGCCCTGGCCCTCCCCGACCCCGCCGGACGCGCCACCGGCCGAAGGGCAGGCCACATCGCCCGTGGAGCCGGCACCGATCGCGGAGCCCGTCCCGAGCGGACCGGACACGGCCTCGTCCTCCGGCTGAGCGCAATGAGGATCTCCCGGACTCACGTCGGCGGCCCCGACCACATCAGCTGTGGTCAGGGGCCGTCGTCATGCACCGGCCCCTTGTCCGCCGCCAGGCGGGAGGGGAGCAGCTGACATGACCCGCACGGCGAAAGGGACACCAATGCCCGACCACCTCGTGATCCACTGCCCGAAGTGCCCGAGCGACGAAGTCGAAGCCCAGCTCGACCCGCCTGAAGGCGCCCCGTCCGTCGCCGCGTTCGCCTGCCTGCTGTGCGGCCACCGCTGGCATCCCGCCGAACTCCCACACCTCCTCGCGCCCGACTACGACCAGGCGTACGGCACGGCCCCCGCCCTGGCCGAGGAGGAACTGACCCTGGCCCTGTGGGCCGAGGGCATCAACCTGCGCGCCCAGGCGGCCCGGGACGGCCGCGGGCCCGCGGTCGACCACGGCGGATACCGGCTCTTCTACCTGCGCCAGGCCGCCTACCTCGACCGGGCCGCCCACGCGATGCAAGTCGCCGCGCACGGCGCCCTGATCGACGAGGAGCAGGCCGCCGACGCCGACGACGCGGCCGTGATGGCCGCCGACCTGCTCCTGCACCTCGACCTCGAGCTCGACCAGGTCCACGTCGAAGGCCTTCTCGGCGCCGAATCGCCCCAGTGGCAGTCGCCCGAGGGACTGCGCGGGTACGTGCGTCAGGAGTACGCCGCATGGCGCGAGTGGGAGGACTCCGCCCGCCTGCGCCGGGCTTGATTCTTCGGCTGCCGGGCCGATATGACCGCCGCGTGCGGGCTCGCAGAGGTCACGGGAGATAGGCGAGGACCTGGGCGTAGGAGTCGGACGTGAAGTCGGAAGGGGGCTCCCACTTCCCTCGGGCTTCCTCGCGGTCCATGCCGGCCAGCGCCGCGACAAGTTAGTCCGGAGCAGGCACCAGGACTCCCGGGCACAGCGCGCGGCGCGGTCGCGTCGTGATCAGGCTGGCGGGGGCGGACGGGTCGGCATTGTGGGCGGTGACGCACCAGCCCCGGTCGTCGGCCCAGGTCAGGAAGGACCCTTTGGAGCCGTTCGGGCCGGGGAAGGGGTGGCCGGGCAGGGTGACCCAGGCGCCGAGATTGCCGGCGGTGTCGAAGTCGACGCCGTACCCGTCGTCCCGGTCATCGACGGTGAACTCCGCCTGGACCAGGGCGGACACCACGGAGTCGACATAGGCCGTCTGCAGGCCGGGCGCGCAGGTCGCCGGCACCTCCACCTCGGTCGGGACCATCCGGCCGGCCACCCACTGGAGGACGTCGCTGCGGCGCATCCTCCACGATGACGGGAGGGGCGTGAGGAACGCGTCGGCGAACTCCCGTGCGGGCAGGCCGCGAAGGCCACTGCCGCGGCAGAGACCGCACAGGCATGCCACCGGAACCGACGGCTCCCCACGGTGGTAGTGAGGCCGGTGCGCGGCGTGCTGGTCGTCGAGGGCCTCGAGCCAGCCGGTGCCCTGGCAACCGGAGCACGCCCCCTGAGCAGCCGGGGCGCTGCCGCCGAGGGCGTGCGCGAGGAGGGCCCTGGCCACGAGGACCCGGTCAGCCGCCGCGGTGACCGCGAAACTGCCGTGCACGGGCTCGGTTCCCCAGGGCCGCGGGTACGTCACGGCCTGGATCCGCAGCCCGTGCGGTGTGTAGGTCCAGATCTGCCGGAACGAGCGTCGGCCCGGGACCGGCGCAATCCCGTAGACCACGTCGTCCGCCAGCGGAATCTGTCCGTACGGATGCCGCAACAGATCGCGCAGCGGGCCGGCGAAGGCGAGCACGACCGCGAACACGTACTGCTGCGCGGCATGGTGCCACGGACCAGCCGTGTCCCAGGGTGATTGCGTCCCCTCCGGCGGCTGCACTCCGAACCAGCTCGCGTAGCGCTGAACGCCGGCGGCCCGCGCCATGGCGGCGATGGCCTGGAGGACCTGGGGCAGCGGCATGTCCATCATCGCCATCGGGACCCGCAGCCGGTCCCACATCTCGATCGGGCCCCCGCCGGCCGCGGCGTGCAGGTCGGTGCAGAACTCCCGACAGGTCTGAGGCGATGGCCATCCGGAATCGGCCGCCTCAACCAGGTGATGCCGCATCCGCTCCCGCCAACTCGCGTGCACCGCGGCGTCGGCGGCGAGCTCCTGCAGAGCGACGCGGGCCTCCTGGCGCGTGGGCACTGCGGTGGTGGATCCGGAGCGGACGAGGGCGAGGGCTTCGCTCAAGGAGAGCTGTGGCATGAGGGCTTGGAGTTCCCGGGCACGCTGCTTTGCGGTCGTGCGCTTCTTGGTCACGAGGTCGCTTCCTTCGGCCGTGACACCGAGACCCACGCCGCGTGCCACAGCGGAATCAGAGACCAACAAGGCGGAGTCGCTCACCACGGGGTCCGCAAACCCTTGCCGGCAATGTCATCAGCGGGCGTGGACGGCGATGACGGCGGCCTTGGCAGTACGTGTCTGGCCAGGCCGTCATCGTAGCGATGCCGCACCCCGGCGACTGCCGGAATCCGAGCTCCGTGCTCCCGTGCGCCCCCCTCGCCGCGCAGCCGCGCACTCGCTGGAGACTGCTCTCAGCTACGGCAGCAGCTCGCCGGAGTTGCCCTGCACGCGGCCTGCGCTCCTCGACCGGATCGCGCCCAGCTTCGTGTAGTCCTCGGTACATGTGCGCCTCGCCGTCGACACCTTCGGCAGCCGCTGCCCGATCCGGCGCACCACACCCTGAACGGGGCCGGCCCGCGCGCACGGATCAGGCCGCCTCCAGTGCGGGCACACGCGTCACGCCCGAGGGACGGATGACCGGCACGACGCGCGAGCCGCGACTGAGCGGGTGACGAACGAGCGGCCGGATGGGATCCCACCGGGTCCCGATGAGCCCGGTGATCTCCACCCACCTGCGCTCGAAGGAATCCCTGTTCTTGTCGTCGGCGCCGCTCGGCGCGGCCACGAGGTACGCCTCCGCCGCGGGATACCCCTCGCCCCGGTCGAGATAGTGCAGACGCTTGATCTGCGAGCGCTCGCCGTGGCGCAGCCGTACGCCCTCCTCACGGGACCAGTCGAGCAGGGTGAACTCCGCCTCCAGTCGCGAGCCCTCCCACACGGTCCGCACCGACCGCCACGCCGCGCCCTTGACCTGGTCGCCGCGGCAGCCGGCGTCGAGACCGGCGCACTGCGGCGCCAGCTCGGTCCGCTCGTCGTCGTCGCCCATCTCGTACGACGAGTGCGCGCGCCGGCACGCGGTGGTCCGCTCGGTGCGGCACCACCAGCGCGGCCGGGGACACCGGGTCCCGTGATGGCGGCGGCAGTCCTTCGTACGGCCGGGCAGGTACAGGCGGCGCACCTCGTACAGGGAGAACGGCGCCGCGTCCAGGCGCTCCTCGAAGGCGGTGAGCACCGCGTCGTTGCGCTCGTCCTCGGCGAGCTGCTGGTATAGCGACCGCGTGCCGTACAGCGACATCGGTTCGTTCAGCGCCATCGAGGCGTACTCCATCGCCAGCGCATCGGCGGCGAGGTCCGGGTGCTCGCGCAGCCGGTCCTCGTGCCGATCCCGCGATGCACACACGCCACTAAAGGGGCAAAAGGTGCAATAGCTCTTCTTGATGGGCTCGCCGAGGCGCTGAAGGACGTACGCCTCCACCGCGGCCCGGTCCATCCCGGCGTCCACCAGCGGATACGAGGGCTCGCAGATCACCCGCCCGGCCTTCTCGTTCAGCCGGTCCTGGATCTTCGAGTCCTTCTCCATCCGCGGCCGCTCCCCGGCGTGGTAGCCGATGACGCGGCGGAAGGTCTCCTGGCCGAACTCGGCGAAGGCCCAGTGGTCAAGGCACCATCCCTTAAACCGAATTGAGCAGGTCCTACGCCCGGAAGCCATCTGGGGCACGGTGCCGCCGGTCAGCAGCCAGTCCGACAGCCGCCACGGGCCGGCCTGATGGATGCGGCGGGTGGCGCGTGAGTCATCAAGGACCAGGACCCCGTCGGAGTCGGACCGGCCCATCCTCGCCACCTGAACCACGCGCACCCTGCGCTCGGCGAGCAGCGGGAGCACGAACCGGTCCACGTACGAGAGAGAATCCGGCCACTCATTGCCCGTTACGGCATGCAAAACGATCAAATCTGACAGGTCGGGTTCGAGTCCGTAGCGAGCGGGGTCCTCGAGGAACATCAGCAGGATCGCGGTCGAGTCGGCGCCGAGACCGTACGACAAGACCGTCCTCGGCTTGACGGGCCGGGCCGGCCCGCGGGGGGCGGGCAGCGAGAACAGGACGGGGGCGGCGGTGGACACGGGCAGATTCCTTGGGAGTTGAGGGCGCCGGCGCGACGGGGGCGGGAAAGTCAACGCCGTGGCACGGGGGCGGATCCGGGGCGGGGCAGACGGTGCGGCAGTTCGGCCACCCAGGCCGTGAAGGCGGCGGGCGGGCGGAAGCCGGCGGCCGTCATGACCGCGCGCAGCTCGTCGGTGGTCACCAGGACCTGCGGCACCGCGGCGCCCGGTGTGAGCGGCAGCCGGAACCCGAGAGCGGCGGCGACGTCGCGCACGAACCACAGCACGTCGCCCTCGCGTGCACGCACCCGCAGGTGCGCGCAGTCGTAGACGACCGTGGTGGTCGTGCGGGGTTGGCCGCCGCGCCGGGGCCCGGCGGCGGGAGCGCGGCGGGCGGTGGGGGCCGGAGCGGGGCGGGGGTTCACTGGGTGACGTCGCCGGTGAGCAGGTCGACGGTGAGGGTGTCGCCGTTCAGGGGCTGGTCGGTGCCGGCCAGGTCGGCCAGCAGTTCGCTCACGTCGTCGAAGGCGAGGTCGACAGTGCTGACCGTGCCGTCGAGGTGGCGCAGCTCGGCGCTGTACTCGCACCAGAACCAGCCGTTCTCCCACTCCCAGGTGTCCAAGGCGACGGCGACCACCGGCCAACGCGAGTCGGTCTCCTTGTTCGCGACCACCTCGCGGGTGCGGTGGCGCAGCGCGGTGACCAACTTGTCGGCGTA
The DNA here is from genome assembly GCF_026341125.1 of Streptomyces sp. NBC_01142. Classification (NCBI taxonomy): domain Bacteria; kingdom Bacillati; phylum Actinomycetota; class Actinomycetes; order Kitasatosporales; family Streptomycetaceae; genus Streptomyces; species Streptomyces sp. NBC_01142. The sequence goes on along the minus strand of NZ_JAPEOR010000005.1, from coordinate 54,272 downwards.
GTGGGCGCTCTGGCGCCGGACACACGCGATCTCGATGTCGTTGAGCTGCGAGGCGTCGAGGGTGTCCAGAAGCCGGGCGAGTTCGGCGTCGAAGTCGGTGGTGCCGACGAGCGGGACCAGGGCGGCGGGCGAGGGCGCGGGAGTGAGGAGCAAGGACGAGGCCTTTCGTACGGGGGCAGGGACTTCGGGCACCGGGCGCGGTCAGGGGCGGCCGGTGCGGGCGCGGCGGGCGAGCATGCGGGTCTTGATCTGCTGCTGGGTGGGCGGGGTCCACTGGTGCCATCCGGCCGCCGTGGTCCACCGCTGTGCGTGCTCGCGGTGACCGATGCCGCAGTGCCGGCAGGCACTCGGGATGGTGGTCGTCATGAGGGTCCGTCTCGTTGTCAGGCGGCGAGTGCCAGGCGGTGGAGGTAGGCGGCGGCGGCGTCCTCGCCGAGGTGGTGGCGGATTGCGTCGCCACGGCGCCAGATGAGCGGGCCCTCTGCGGCCTCCCGGCGGGAGGCCTCCTCGACGACCTGGGCCAGGCTGAACTGGTTCTTGAAGCGGTGCCCGATCCGCTGCTCCAGGTCGACATACGTCTTCGGGGTCGGAAGGCCGAGCACCCAGCACAGCCGGACTGCCCGCACCAGCACCTCGAAGGACGCCAGAATGCAGAAGATGCAGCTCAGACGGGGGATGAGCGTGTCGTACACCGGGTGGTAGTCGAGCGTCTGGTCGGCGATCTCCTGCCAGATATCCGTCTCGGAGAGGTGGAACACCGGGTGCCACGTCAGCACGAGGCGGCGTCCGTTGCTGGCGCGGTGGTCGATGGCGAGCTCGTGCTTCTTGCGGCGCGAGGGCGACTCGGCGGCGCGGATGCCCAGGCAGTTGACGATCAGCGCCTGGTCGTCGAGGCCGAGCTCGTCGACGATCTGCGTGAACAGCTTGGCCGCCTCGTCGCGCTTCAGCGTGGAGGTGCACAGCCGGTTCTGGGCGTCGGGCCACAGACCGCGCTTCTCGACCATGCCGAGGAACCCGACGGACGCCTTGACCACCACGAAGCGCAGCCCGTACCGCTCGGCCTGCTGCTGGGCAAGATCACGGACCCCGGGCCACTCCGCTTCCTCGCCGATATCGGCGTGGACCACGACGACCTTGTCGAGGCAGCCGGCGGCCTTCGCCCACCGCACCACGCGATCGAGCGCCACGACCGAGTCCTTGCCCGCGCTGGACTGCACGAGGATGGCGTGCGCGGCCTCGATCAGCGTCGCGGGCATCGCGGCGAGCTCTGCCAGCAGCGCGGTCTCCGCCTTGGTGCGGCCGCCCTTGGCGCGGGGCCGGTCCGATCCGGTCAGCACCCGGGCGGAGGCGAGCTCGCCCCCGAGCCGGGCATCTGCCCGCGCGCTCGCGGTGAAGGCGCGGCGCCACCGGGCACCTGCGGCATCGACGTCGGCCGCGCGCTCGCGGTAGACGCGCTCGGCGTCGGCGAGCGCATCCACCGCGCCGCCGCTGGGGGCACTGCGCAGCGCGAGACGGCGCTGGCGGCGCGTGGCGGCGGCCTCCTTGCGGCGGATCGAGGCCTTGCGAGCGGCCCGGTCGGCGGCCCGGCAGGCGCTCTCGGCGCTGGCCGAGATCCGGATGAGGTCGAGCAGGTGCAGGCGGGTGCTGAGGTGCACGGCGGCAGTTCCTTGGGTGGTCGGTGAGCAGCGCGTCAGAGGGTGAAGGCGCGGTCGTCCCGGTGGGTGAGCCACGCGGCGAAGGAGGCCGCCATACGGGCGCTCTCCTCCTGGACGCCGAGACCGCTGGGCATGTGCTCCTCGACGGTGTCCTCGGCGTGCGTGACCAGCGCGGTCCACGGCTTGGTGTGCATCCAGGCCGGGTGCCGGGCGCTGTAGGTGTAGAAGCCGGGGTTCCAGACCTCGCGGTAGAACAGCGCCTCGACGTCCCCGCGCCGGTAGACGATGCGGCTGTCGCCGTTGCTGTCGGTCTCGACACGCGCCTCCAGGCCGCTCGTGGCGAGGGCGGCGAGAAGGTAGTCGCCCGCAGGGGTGTCATCGGCCTCGGGCAGAGAGACCAGGCGGCGGCCGAGGTTGGTGATGTACGGATGCTGCTCCTCGTCCTCGGCCTGCTGGCCGCGCCGAGTGAGGCGGGTGACCAGGCCCTCGCGGACGAGCGAGTCGAGGATGCGTTCCTGAACCGGGGCTTCGATGCGGCCGGGTTCGACGGAGACGAGGGTGCTGAGCAGAGCGTCGGCCTTGGCGACGCTGAGCAGGGCGAAACGGCCAGCGGGAGTGATCTTGTGCCGGATGAGCATCGGGTCGTCGTCGCCGGCCGGGGCGGTCGTGATCCACCCGCGCTCGCGCAGGACGTTCAGCGAGCGGGTGGGAACACCCACCGGCAGCAGGCCGTCGGCGGCGCGGAGGGCCGCGAGCAGCCAGGTGCGCTGACGGGCGTTCGGAGGCGGGGTGTTGGGATCGGCGGCCAGGAAGGTCGGCATGTCGGTTCTCCGGTGGTCAGCGGTACAGGGCGACGCGCAGCCGTTCGCCGAAGTCGTAGGCGCGGCCGAGGTCGTCGAGGGCCATGCCGACCTCACGGTCGAAGTCGTGGCTCTCAACGCGGGGGCCGAAGTGCAGGGTGGTGTCGTAACGGCGCCACCGCTTCTCGGAGTTGAGCGAGAAGGTCACCGCGTCGGGCAGCTCCGTGCCGACCTGCGCGAAGTACTCCTTGAGGGCCTCGCGCAGCAGCTCGAAGTCGTCCGGGTGCGCGGAGGGGGGAACCTCGTCGCCGACGCGGTGTCCGTTGCGCTGGCGGCCGCATCCCTCGCACAGTTCCTGAGCGGCGGTGTTGTCGAACCGGCAGTCGGGGCCCTTGCACTGCCAGAGCAGGCCGGCCGCGCGGAAGACCTCACGAACGACCTCCTCCTGCTGCTCGTTCGCCGCCCGGAGTGCCTTCTCGATCACGGTGTCGGAAATGGGTGCCCTCCTGGGGTCGCGTACGAGCAGCAGCCGGGGCTACCGCCTGGTGACGCTTATAAGTTTACCAATAGAGGTGACATTGGTAAAGCTAAAAGCGTCACCGTGGGTGTGGTGGTCCCTGGTTCGTGTGCGGCTCGGCGGGTGCGGTGCGGGGTTGTCGGCGCGCGGCCGACGGTGGCGGCGGGTCAGCCGGCGTCGAGGGTCTCGCCGGGGCGCAGGAAGCGGCCGGTGTCGATGAAGTGCTGGCGGGAGACGGAGGATTCGGTGTCGTAGTCGCCGAACTGCCCGAAGGCGGTGTCGCATCCGCAGGTGCACGGGGACATGGGCTCGCCCTGCCCGTTGTGGGTCAGGTGGCAGCCGCGGCACCGCTCCTCGGTGCCCGGGTTCTCGAAGGCGCAGGCGCAGATCCAGGTGTCGCAGTCGCCGCACAGGCCGGTGCTCTCGGCCTGGTCGTCGTCGAGCGGTCCGTTGCAGTTGTCGCACAGGCCTGCCGGCCAGGTGAAGCCGAGCTTGCGCAGGGCCCAGGTGACCTCGTCGTACATGTCGCCGCCCGAGAGGTTCTGGTCGGCGATGTGGGTGAGCACGACGCGGGTCGCGGCCATGGGGTTGGGGATGCTGGAGCGGCGGGCGGCGTGGTCGGCGAGGAAGACCAGGGCGCGGGCGGTGTGGTCCAGCAGCAGGGAGAAGACGCGGGACGGGGCGTAGGGGGACGCGGTCAAGGGGGCTCCAGAGGTCGGGGTCGCGGTGGTGCGCGGCCTAGGCGGGCCGCTTGGGCGATGTGCACGCGTCCTCCTGCTGGTGGGGAGATGTGGGGCCCGTGGGGGCGGTAGTTGAGCGGCGGCGCCGCGGCGGCCGCGCATGCGGCCGCCGCGCCGGCGTCACGAGGCGTGTGCGTCCTGCGGGGCGGTGGCCGTCAGGGACCTGCCGCGCCGGGTGATGTAGTCGTCCAGGCGGACGAGGGTCAGCCCGTCGTCGTCGGTCATCAGCACGTCCTCCAGGCAGCGGCGGCGGACGGTATCGCGCAGCTGGCCGAGTCCGGCATGGGTGGCCTCGGGGTGGCGGGCCTGTGTGATCAGTTCCGTGACGGGCGCCTGCGGGGTGAACGGCTCGCCGTCCTCCAGCCAGGCCCGGACGCGGACGGCGAACTCGGCCCCGGGCCGGGCGACGACCGCGCCGGACAGGTCCGGCGAGAGCGCCTTGACCACGACGAGCGTGTTGTCGCTGTCCATCGCGCCGACGAAGTTGAACTCGTACTCCGCGCCGTCGCGGTGCTCGGGCCTACCGCCGAAGCGCCGCATGGCGTGACGGCCCTGCTCGTCGGCCTCCAGGTGGTAGTCGGTCTTCGAGCGCAGCGTCACGATGACGTGGCCGGGGTAGGCGAACAGGGCGTCCCACATCCGGCGTTCACGCGGCCTGACCTCGGTCCAGCCGGACTTGTTGCCGCTGGAGCCGCGCTTGGAGGCGTCGTCGACCTGTTCGAGAACGCCGCCGTGGCCGGACCAGAACAGCGTGTACGGGTCGACGATCACGGTCTCGTAGCCCTGCGCCGCGCATTCGGCCAGAGCCGCGACGAGCGCCTCCGGCGAGCAGTACGCCAGGGGCGGGCAGGTGTGGAAGTCGAACCGGCCGGCGTACTTCGAGGCATGTCCGTGGACCGCCTCGATGACCGCGGTCGAGGACCCGAGCGCGGAGGCCAACTCCAGTGCGGTGAACGACTTTCCGGAACCGCTGGGCCCCATCAGCGCGATGCGTCCCAGGATCTGGGTGTTGACCGCGGGGCTGAACGGGAACTGCGGGTGGAGCGGACGAGCGGCGGGGGCTTCCTGTGGGTGCGTCATGGTGTCCGTCAAGAGACCTCCGGGAACACCTCGGTGTTTCAGGGTCCGGTCCGCAGGGGCCGCGCACGGGAGCGCGAGGCGCCCCCGGGGGCCGGAACCGACTCCCTCTGACGCTATTAAGTTTACCACAGGTACATTGGAAAATGGCTGGTCAGTGGGTGTCCTGCCAGCTATTTGGAGGGCTCTTCCTTGTCGGATTGGCCGGTTTGCTCGGCCGCCTTCTTCGCGTAGTAGTTGTCGCCGGGCAGTAGGCGGAAGGGCTGTCCCTCCGGCGTGAAGCCGTCCGGCTGGCGGCCGGCGTACCGCTCTGCTTTCCGCTCATCGGCGCCGGCTGCCCACTCCTCCAGCGTCTCCCGGAACCAGTACGGACGCTCGAGCTCGTCGATCCCGTCGGGCGCGGGGGCGCGGCCGAGGGTGCGGGAGGAGGTGAAGCTGTTCTCCGAGCCGAAGCCGGCGATCTCCCACGCGTGCGCGTTGTAGTAGCGGAGCCGTCCCCCGGTCTCGCGATCCACCTCGAGCGGCTTCTCGCCGGAATCGGGACCGGGCTGCTCGGCCCGGCGGGGGTCGATGGTCGGCTTGGCCGGCGCCCACTTCCCTCTTCCGCCTCGCCGCTCCATGAGGCTCTCGTCCGCGTTCATGTAGCCCACGGCCTTCAGGAAGGCGACCACGACCTTGCGGGGGTAGCGCGGCGACTCGTCGTTCGCCTCCGGGACCTTGACGTCCATCGCCTTGGCGACCATGCGCAGCGGCGGTTCCCCGCCCGTCTTGCGCGCCACCTGGTGCCACTTCTGCGCGGCCTGCCGGCCCACGCCGGCTAGCTTCGCGATCTCGTTTAGGGTCAGCAGTTCGTCCTTGCGGGCCATCACGGCTCCTTGTCGCTAATAAATAAATCCACGGCCGATGGTACGGCAATTTATATGGGTCAGGTACTGCGCTGCGCGGCGCGTCTGTGCACGCCGCCGCCCAGTCGTGGAGCGCCGAAAGCCCCGGGGACGGGGGCCCGGGGCTTAAGGACAGGCGGGGAAAGGACCTTCAGGGTGACCCGGCGCAGGCAGGTCGTCCCGTGGCGGTCAGCTGAAGACGAGGTCGGAACAGCCGCAGTCGTCGTGCCGGCAGGGCAGCCGACCGTCCGCGGTCAGGCGGGGGGCGTGGGTGGCGGCCGAGTGCGCGCAGACGCACGGATCGCCCAGCGCGGCACCCGCCACCGCGCGCCGCTGGTGCCGCTCGGCGAGCCCCGCATTCAGGTCGCGCTCCGCCTCCGCCTCCGCGAGCGCGGCCAGCAGTCCGGCCGTATCCAGCACGCCCTTCATCTCGGTGGTGTCGACCTGGGCCAGCGCGAGAGCCAGGTCCGGTTCGGCGGCGGCGCGGGTGAGCAGCAGCTGCAGCGCCGCGGCTTGCTCTCCGGCCGACCGGGAGGCGCTGCTGTAGGTCGCGTAGAAAGGCGGGTTGCTCATCGTGCGTCCCATTCTTCGCTCGGGCGCGGAGGAGATCCGCGCGCTCCGCTGAGGCTAAAGGGGCCGACGGGCCGGCCGCGGGGAGGCGGCCGGCTGCCCGGCTGACGGTCAGCTGCTGACCGACTGGCGCTCCCGGAGCCAGGGGGCGAACTCGTGGGTGATGCCGTCGTAGAGCTCTTCGTCGCCGATGTTCGTGGGGTCGTCGGCCGGGAAGAGCGAGACGTGGTCGGCCTTCAGCCCGAGAACGTCGAGGGTGCGCAGGAAGTCCACCTTCTTGCCGAAGGCGACGAAGGCCACGAACGCGTCCTCGTCCTCGTTGACGATCTCGTGCATGAGCGAGACCACCTCGGACCGGTCGTCCGGGTTGCCGTCGGTCTGGAAGACGATCAGCGCGGGCACCGTGGCTCCGGACTGCCGGTGCTGCTCGAGCACCGCCCGGAGGGCCTTCTCGTAGTACGTGCGGCCCATGTGGCCGAGCCCGCTGTGTGCCTCCTCGATCCGGCCTGCGTAGTCGTCCACGCTCAGCGTGATCGTGCCGTCGACCTCGGTGGAGAAGAACGTCACCGGAACCGAGCCGTCGTCGTCCAAGTTCCGTGCCAGGCCCAGGATCCGCTCGGCGAGGTACTGGACCGTGCCGTCGCTGTAGTACGGGCGCATGGAGCCCGAGCGGTCCAGGACGAGATAGACGGCCGCCCGCTGGCCGGTCAGCCCGGACTTCTGCAGGCTGTGGGCTGCCTTCTTGGTCAGGTCGGCGAGCGAGGTCCGCACCGGCGCCGCGGGCTGTGCGGCGGGGGCGGAGGAGACGGGGGCGGAGGAGTTGGTGAAGAGCTTCTTGAACATGGGTATTCCTGTCATCGGGCCGGGAGGGCCGTGGAGTTGATCTATGAACGGTGCGCGCCGCGGCCTGTGGACAGAGTCCGGACGCTGAGCGGCGTCTACGGGCGCACGCGGCCGCCGACGCGGGAGGGCCGGTACAGGTCGGCGAAGTAGGCCAGGTGCTCGCCGATCCCGCGGCCCGCCAGCGGGTGCTCGAGGGCGGGCCAAATCGTGCGGGCGAGATCCGCGTACGCCCTGCCGGCGAAGACCGTCACACGCGCGGCGCTCACGCCGAGGAAGTGGGCCTGCCGGGCAAGAACCCGCGGGGACACCGTGCCGTTCTGTCCGGCGCGCAGGTCGTAGTGCAGGATCCGGTCCTCGTCGCGCAGCAGCCCGAACTTCGCCGACAAGGTGAGGACGAGGGCCGAGCCGTCCGCGGAGGCGGCGGCCGCGGCCTTGCGGGCCGCGACATGGTACGGGCCCACGTACATCTCGGCGGCCGGGGCGACAGGTACGTCGAGCTTGCCCATCGAGCAGGGCACCAGCAGGACCTGCGGCAGCGGCTCCCAGCGGGCCCTGCGGCGGCCGGCACCAGTGATGCGGTGGCGCGGAGCGCGCGTCAGGGGCCCGAACCGGGGGTGGGCGTCCGTGGCGAGCACCTCGACCAGGCCCAGAGCGGCGAGCCGGTGCACCTCGGCGACCGGCAGGGACGGCGGGACATGCCCTTCGGCGTGCACCGCGGCGGCATGAAGCCCTGCGCGCTGCGGGGCGCTGAGCGAGGCCACGGCGACCGCTGACCTGCGTGAACTTCCGTTAGGTGACGGGTGGTTCACGGGCGCCGTCCCTCGTCGATCACGGCGAGGGGCATGGGCAGGCCGTAGTGGTGGGCCAGGGACTCGATCGCGTCCTGGTGGTCCTCGTAGCCGCGGCCCACCTCGGCGCCCGCCGCATCGGTGACGATCAGGGTCGACGTCGGCGAGGGGCCGTGCGAGGCGAGGACCACTGCACCCCCTGTGGACTCGGGTGCGTACCCGTCGAAGGTCACCTCGCGGCGGAACGCGTCGAGCGGGCCGACGCGGCGCATGCGCGCGGTGCACTGCGGCTCGTCAGGAACAACCGCGGCCGCGGACACGCAGTACCGGTTGCGCCGGATGCCGGTGAACTCGGCGCCGTGGAAGGCGTCTCCGACCGCATCGAGTGCCGCGTCCCACTGCTTGCGCGCCGCAGTGCCGGCCCTCGGCAAGGTGAGGCTGCCGTTGTGCGTCCAGACGACCTGGACACGCCAGCCGTCGGCACTGACGAAGTAGCCGGTCGCCGAGGTGCCGTCGGCGTCCAAGTCGTTCAGCCCGGTGTGCTCGGCGAGGAGGGTGCGCGCGCGGCGGATGTCCCACCGCTCCGCCTGGGCGACCGGCGCGTGCCGGCTCGCGGCGTCGTGGGTGTGGGCAGACGGGGGCAGGGTCTCCTCCAGGGGACGAAGTGGGGTCGGGGGCGGCAGGGCCAGCAGCCAGCTCGGAAAGTTCCTGCCGCCCCGGGACTGCGGGGGAGAGGAAGCGTGCTGCGCCCTCTCCCGGCGCGGCGGTGAGGCCGCGCCCCGGCGTGTGGAGCACCCCACCGGTCGACCCTTATAACTTAATCCAAATCAAAACATGCGTCACCTTTTAAGCGTCAGTCGGGATGTGGGGAAGCTCGTCCTCGGTCGTGGGCCGTGAGAAGTCGACGACCGTGGTCTCCCGCAGAGTCGTACCCGCCGGCCCCGGGTTCCTGCCCGGCTGCGCGGCGTCCGCCCGCTGCGGGCGCAGCCGCCCCAGATGGCAGCGGACGTCGTCGGCGCTCAGCAGCCCGTGAGCCTGAAGCCCTTCGATCTCGTAGAACCGTGCCGCGACACGTCCGCCCGGAGGGGCGGAAGGGACCGGCTCCGGCAACCCTTCGACCGGCAGATCGCGCTCGGCGATCGTGCGGCGGGTCACCTCGCGGATGTGCTCGGTCAGCGCGATCCGGGACACCCACGGCCGCTCCCGCGCGAGTGTCACGTGCTCCCGCGCCAGGGCGGGGGAGGCGAGGCGGTGGCTGGTGTACTCGTGGACCTCGGCGTCGTCCGACCGGCGGTAGACGGACACCGACCACGTCACCTGCCGTTCCAGGCGCAAGGAGTCTTCCGGTACCTCCTGGGTGCTGATCGGGGCGATGGGTGACCACCTCCTCGTGCGGCGGGGTTCAGCCGCGGCCGACGAGGCGGGGGTGAGGGTGACGGCGGACATCAGGCCGGCACCCGGTGCGCCCGTGCGGCGTGCGGCCGCGTCCGCCCGGGGCGCGACCCGACGGAGGGCGGGGGGCTGTCGGGGGCGTGGCACCAGGAGCACCGCACGCGCCGCTCCGAGGCGGAGGGCTGCTCGATCGCCGGGGAGCGGGTCAGGCGGGTGCAGCCTTCGCAGGTGTACCAGCCCAGCGCGTTGAGGCCGTCCTCGGTGATCGCGTACCGGGCACTCTCGCTCGTCCGCGTCACGTAGCCGCGCTGCACCAGGGTGTCCAGGACGCGGGCCGTGTACGTGGCAGAGCGCAGCTGCCAGGCGCAACCGGCGCTCCAGGTGCCGCCGTTGAGGCGTGCGAGGGCGCCGAGGACGGTGAGCTGGTGACGGCCGAGCGGGCGGGTCAAGGGACCTCCAGGGTGTCGAACTGACGGTGGCGCACGGGAGATCGCGGGTGCGGCCACCTTCCGGGATGACGCAAATAAGTTGACTCAATGGATCATCTCAAGTTAACGTTATTGCGTCAACAGGGTTGGTTCGACACCGACGGCACCGCCTGCCGGTGCCCATCTACGACAGGGGGCCAGGGTGGACGCGCACGGCACGAGCACCGGGGACACGGACGGCAACGACGGCCAGTTCTACACCGCCGACGTCGTGGCCCTGCACGCCAAGGACCGCTCACCGTGCCACCTCACCGGCGACGACGAGCACCGGCACCACCGGGGCAGGCCGCTCAACCCTGAGTGCGCCGCGCTCGGCGGCCGCAACGGCTACGGCGTGCTCTGCAGCTGCGGCGACGTCATCGACTCCGGCAGCAAGCTCGCCGCCATCGAGGACAAGGCCCGCCACCTCGCCCTCCACCGGGGCGACCTCCTGGTCCACCGCGTCGTCCACGACTCCCACGGCCCCCAGGTGATCCACGAGATCCAGACCCTGGGCCGCTGAACGCGATCACGGACGGGCACGTCACCGCCGCGGCACACACGCGCACCTGCGCGACGACCGGGCGGCCTTCGCCGCAGCCGTCAGGCGCATCGAGGACCCGAAGATCCGCGCCGGCGTCTTCCACCGGCTCGACGGCCGCTCGGCAGAGCTCACCGTCTGGCACGCCCTCAAGCCCGTCTACGCCGAGACGTTCCAGGACGACACCGGCGACTGAAGCCCGCCCGGAGCGCGGCGGCCGGCCGCTGTCCACAGGCCACCTGGCGGACAGTCGTGCCGCCGCCCCCGGCCCGCCAACTCCCCTACCCGAAGCAGAAAGTGAGATCCACCCCGCGATGTCCCACACCGCCCGCCAGCTCACGATCACCACGACCGCCGTCGCCGCCGCGCTCCTGCTCACGGCCTGCGGCTCCCACCAGCCCGAGCCGCTGGAGCACGGCACGGTGAAGAAGAAGCACCACGATGCGGAGACCAAGACGCCGATCTACCAGGACCGCTACCGCGAGACCAACTGCCGCAGCGTCACCACCAACGCGCTCACCCTTACCGGCATCAGCCGGCCGTCGACGACCGGCGGCTCCGGCGGACGCTCGTCCACCACCGGCGGAGGGGGCGTGTCGAAGGTGAAGCCGGGGACGCCGAACAAGGTCGGCAAGGGCAACTCCAACGGATCCAGCGGCGGATCGGGCGGCGGCGGGAGCCGCCGGGTCTGCGACCGCCAGTACCTCGGACGCGTGCAGACCGGCGTGCACAAGACCCCGGAAGCCTGGAAGGTCCTGATCGTCAAGGGAGACCGCTCCCGCTGGAAGCCGGTCACCGAGGCGAAGTGGCGCACGATCAAGGTCGGCGACCGCATCTGAGCCAGGCGGCCGCCGCTGTCCACAGGTGCACGCGCGAACGCCGGACTCTGTCCACAGGCCACCCGGCACATCGTGATCCGGTCCTGACCCATCACAGGACACCGCCGGGCCGACCGACACGGATTCGGTCCGGCGGGACGCACCTCGTGAAAGGCACCCGGCCGATGTCACCGATGTCCACGACCGCCGCCTGGATTCTCTCCGTCGCCGGCTCGGGGATGTGCCTGTTCCTCGCCGCGCAGGCCTTCCGATTCTGGATAGCCCAGGACTGGCCGCGGGTGTGCAGCACCCTGGTCGCGGTCGTGGTCGTCTCGACGGTGGTGTTCCGCCCGACGCTTCCCCTCGAGCTGGCGGCCAAGCTCCGGGCGTCCCTCCGCAAGGACCTCGAAGCCGACCCCGGTCCTACGGACCACGACACGACCAGCGCGGACGGTCTGGGACACGCGGACGGCCCGCCATGGGGCACCATCGCGCTCGTCCTCGGCATCGCGGCCGCCGCCGTCGCTCTGCTGCTCGCCGCCCTCGCACTCGCCGCCGGCCTGCGCCGCCGCCGCGAGCGCACCCAGCAGCAGACGCGCCGCTCCGGCGAACTCGCCAAGCGGCGCGCCGACTTGGAGGCGCGTCACGACGCGGTGCGTGACGCCTACGGAGACTTCGAGATGAACCTGCTCGACAACCTCCACCGCCTGGCCCTGGGCGACGTGAACGTGCCCCAGACCGCCCGCCTCATCGACGCCCTCGACGCCGCGCGCGACGCCCGCATCTCCACCGCCCCCGAAGCCCTCGACACCTACCGCAAGGCCGTCACCGCCCTCGAACTCGCCTGGAAGAGCGCCGACCACCACGCCCGCACCACCGGCGCCGGCTACCTTCCGCGCACCGAGCGCCGCAACATCGAACAGGCCCAGGCAGCACTTGCCGTCGCCCGCGACGAGCGCGGGTACGCACCCCAGCGCCAGCTCGCCCTGCGCCGCGCACTGACCCTGATCGAGAGCGTCATCCCCGTCCCCCAGGAGGCGATCGCCGCCCTGGAGACCAGCACCCGGCCCGCCCTGGCCAGTCACTGAGCACCGCCCGCCCCGCTGTCACACCCGGCTGGTAGAAGGAACTCCGAGGCCGGCGGACCAGCCCCAGGGGCGCCACCCGCCCGCCAACCAACACCGTGAGGGGAACCGACACCGTGCCGCCCACCCACCGCCCGCCCCGGCCGACCCGGGCCACCGACCTGGCGCGCGCCCAGCAGGCCGTCGACGCTCTGTCCCTGGGCGCCCCGGACTGGGACACCACCCGCGACGTCCTGCGCGAGCACTCCTGGCGAAGCATCCTCCTGCGGGCCGCGCTGCGCACGGTCGCGGCCGGCGGCGAACTCCACGAGGCAATCAGCGGCAGGGGCTGGCAAGCCCGCGACACTCGACGGGACCACTATCAACAGTTCTTCAAGACGGAAGGCAGGATGCTCAGCCTGTTGAAGGCCGCGGCCGTCGTACGCCGTCCGCGCGGCGCACACGGCCAACGGCTCACCCGCAGCCAGCTCCTCGAGCAGGCCTACAAGATCGAGAACACCTCGGCGGCACAGGGCTTCTTCGCCCGGGAGACCGACGAGGAAGCGGCACTCGGCTGCGTACGAATCGGTCTCGGGCTGGTGCACCACCTCGTCAGCGGCGCCCCGCTGCCCGCGAACTGTTCCGCCGGCCACGACTGGCACTAGCCCGGCCCGAGCCGCCGCATCCGACTGCCCGCACAACCGAGTTGACGCGCCGCAGAACATCATCCCGACCGACCCACAGAAGGACTCCTCCGTGAGCTACATGCGCTTTCAGGACCCCCACGGCTCCGCCCACCTCACCGGCCACGAGCGCCCCTGGCTCCACAGCCAGATACACGACCACGCCCGTGGACTGCTCTTCGACTCTCCGGACGCCGGCGAACGGGCACACACCCTGTTCGACCTGCTGCCGGCGGACCACGAACTGCGGGAGATCCCGCTGGGCCACCAGGTGAGCCCGTATCGATGGCTGGGCGTGTACGCCCGCTCGCTGCACAACGTCATCTTCGACGACCCGATCGTCGACTACCGCGGTCACCAGGTCCGGCCCCTGACCCTGCTCCTCAACACCGCAATGGACAGCGGCCCGGACCCGCTGCGCCTCGCCGCCCGCCTGATGGGCCAGTGCGAGATCAACACCTGGGTCGACGGACCCCACCGCGGCTGGCTGGCCAACGTCATCGACGAGGGTCTCGACTCGGGTCACTTCCGCGCGGAGTGCGGCTGGGCGGACGTACAGCGCCTCCTGCGCGAGCGCGACAACCACCCCGTCGTCGTCTCCGCCAGCGAGTCCTTCCCGACATGGTGGACCGCCCGCCTGCGGACACCGGACGGCGAGGACCTGGACGGCGACGAGGCCGAGCAGATGTGGGATGCGCTCACCCCGGCCGAGCAATGGACGCGCGGGATGGAGGCACTGCGCAGCCGTACGGCAGAGCTTCTGGAGATGACCCCCGACTGGGCGGACTACCGGTTCGGATCCACCCTGTCCCTGGGAGACCTCCTGGCCCCCGACTACACCCGCCGCCTGGACCACGCCTTCCAGCTGACCGGCTGAACCACACCCCAGATCCGCAACCCGACCAGGAGCCATCCCTTTGGACGCCAGCGTCTACCTCGACCGCACCGATCTGAAGAACGCGGTACTCGCACTCCTCATCCCGCCCAGCGGTCCCGAACCTCACCCGACGGTCTTCGCCACCGGCACCGAGATCAACGGTGAGGCGGCCAATCCGGCAAGCCTGAGCCGGGTCCACCGGCATCTGGACGAGCGGGCCGAGAACGCGCATCTCGACGACATGGACGCCGACGACCTCCAGGACGAACTCGCCGAACTCTTCGGCGCCGGCGAGGGCGTCCTCATCGAGAAGGCCGACCCCGATGCCGACCGGGAAACGGCCCACCAGCTCATCACCGCCCTGGCCGCCGCCTACCCGCTGCCGCTGGCCGTACGGGACAGCCTCCCGCTCGCGCCCTGAACAGCCCGCGGCCACCCCGATTGCCCAGCACCGGCACGCCGCGCGACCAGCACCGGCGACGAAGGAGAGGACGAGCCCGAAGTCCGAGACCCGAGCCGGCAACGCGCCGTCCACCGACGTCCCACCGCCTCCCGTGCAGCGGGCGGTTGAGGGTTCGGGAGCCGCAAAAACGAACTGACCCCAGGTAGCGACACACCTTGCGTGATGTGTCGCGACCTGGGGTCAGTTCGTGAACGCGTGCCAGACACTCCAGAGGACGAGTAGGCCGGCGACCGCCGCGGCGACGGCGTCGCCTCGGGAGGGCCGCCAGGCAGCAGTGCGGGCGAACGGGCTGATCCACGCGATGCGCTGGACGCACTCGCCCACGGGGTAGTCGCCATCGTGACGCCGGCGGCGGTGGCGTACGCCGTGGCCTTCCGCGCCGGCCCGGAAGGTGTAGGGCCGGGACGCCGTGCCACAGCGCGGGCAGTTGTACGTGAACGGCACGGCCGCCTCCTGATCCGATCGGTGGTCACCCGGATCGTAGAGGGCAAAGGCCGTGGCCGTGGGCGGGCAGGGGCTCTTTCTCGCCGCCGGCGAGGGCGTCGTCCTGGGTGGGGTCCAGCCTGTAGACGCGATGTCGACAGGCCGTAGGCGAGGGTGTCGACGGGCCGTCGACGGCGGTGAGATGAGCGGTAGATGCCCTGGTAGATGGGGGTGTAGATGACATCTACACCCCCGCAGGGCCGGATCATGCGACGGCGCCAGGGGAGGGGTCGGGAACAGCCTGGAGGTGGGGGTGAACGGGGGTGCTGTGCCCGGCCGGCACGGGGGCCTCAGCGGGGGGTGCGGTGAGGGGTGCGACGGGGCCCGCTTCCTCGGCCTGGCCGGGGGTGGTCGGGGGCCCCTCCGACGGGGCCGGGAGGGCGGGTCGGGCGAGGGCCTCCAGGGCCTCGTCCAGAGAGGTGCCGAACGCCTCCTGCAGCTCGTCGGCGCGGACCCCCCAGGTGGGCCCCTTCCCCTTCGCCCGAACGTTCCTGCTGACGGGGATCCCGACAGCAGTGCACCACTCCCGCAGCCGGGGCTGATCCCAGCCGCCGAAGCCCTGCGCCTCCTTCTGAAGCCGCTCGAGGAGCTCGGCGATGTGCACGCCCATGTGCTCCGGCGCAGCATCCCGGACAGCGGCCACGATGAACCGCGCGAGCCCACGGGCGAACCGGTCCTGGTCGGATTCCTGATCCTGCTCCCCCGCAGAATTTTCATGATCGTTTTGGGTGGCGGTCTCCTGCAGCGGGGGAGCGATCATCCACGCGGCGATCACCCACACCACCCCGAGGACGGCACCGCCGACCGGCGCGAACGGAGCGATGTACGGCCAGGCGAGCCACATGAACAGCCAGATGACCCCCGCGATGACGACGGCGGCGAACAGGATGATCAGGCAGCCCAGGCCGACCCGCTCGATCGCGTCATCGGAGGTGGCCGGAGCCGTCTTCTTGGAGACCTTGGTGGTGCTCGGCCCCGACTTGTTTGCGGAGCCATCGTCAGCGGGCTCGCCGCCCTGCTCCGGTGCGGCCTTCGCCGGCGGAGCATCAAGGTTCATGGCCGCCGTCCAGCCGAGCTTGACGACCCGGGCCACCCTGCGCAGCAGGAATGACGCGATGAGGCGCGACCCGGTCAACAGTGGGAGGAGGAGCAGCCGCGGCGTCTGCCTGGCGCCCTGGAACGGGATGCTGATCTCCTTGAGCAGCGCTCTCATGCGAGCTTCTCCAGGAACGCGCTGGTCACCTTGAAGAGGATCCCCCAGAACGCACCCGCGACGCCGCACGCGACGCCGAAGCTCAGGCCGAAGAGCGCAGGGGGAAGACGCCGCTGCCATTCGGGCAGGAAGGCCAGGACGCCGAGGACCAAGGCGAGACCGGCAGGTGAAGCGCCGGCGATGAGATTCGGATCGGTGAGGGTCGAGGCCGCTGTGCCGTGGACTCCCTCGGCCAGATTCCTCCAGGTCCCCCCAGCGATCATGAACAGGACGCCGATCACGGCAGCGAGTCCGGCGAGGTAGCGGCGGTCGTCGAAGTACTTCCGGGTGAGCTTCGACTTGTTGCGGATGGCGATGATCAGGACGATGAAACCGGCGGCCGCGAGGGACGAGAGACCGACCGCTCCCAGGCCCTGGGTGAAGCTGGCGCCGGAAGCGGGCGCGGCGAGCACGGTGTTCATGGGGATCACGGGTGTGTGCCTTTCAGATGACAGGGCCGTTGGAGTACAGCGCGCAGACGAGCAGGGAGGTGGCCAGCGGGATGCGCGCCAGCCAGCGCTTGAGCAGGCCGCCGTGGCGAGTGCGCCACACCAGCCAGCCCGAGGCGCCGCACATGGTGAGGCCGACGACGAGCAGGGAGGTGTCGGCCTGGCTCAGGCCGACGTAGCGGGCGATCGTGTCGGAGGTGTACGGCAGGAGCGCCTGGCCGAGGCGACGCCCGACTTCGGCGGAGACGAACACCGCGCCGAGGCGGCCCAGGGCGCCGAACGGCACGAACGGCGCGAGCATTTCACTGCCCGCGACTTTCCACGCCGTGAACCCCCCGCCGAGCGCCATGCCCGCCCCGAGCAGCCCGCCGGCAGCGGTGACGGCGGCCGGCGGGAACTGGGACAGGTAGGCGTTCAGACCGATGGCGCTGCCGACCGCTGCCGCGGTCCCGTTGAAGGTGATGACGCGCCAGAACCTGGTCGGGCGCCACCGCTTCACCGGCTGCGTACGGATCTGGAGGGTCGGCTGCGGCTTGCGGACATCGAGGACCTGCGGGCGGGCGGAGGGCTCCTCGCCCGCGGCCTCATCCGGCTCCGGGGCCTCGGGCTCGGGGCTCTTCTGGACCTCGATGAGGACCGGTCCGCCGTCGGCCGGCACCGTCAGCACGTGCCCGGTGTAGGTGTCGAGGTCTGCGTCCTGGTCCTTGTAGAGGCGGTCCCACCAGCCGGACATGGTGTCGCGCGGCGACCCCTTCGCAGGAGGCGCGGCCTTCGGCTCGTCCCGGGAGACGCGCCACCAATCCGGGTCGTCCTCCGGCGTCGCGGGCGGCGATTCCGGCATGGGCGGAAGGGCAGGCTCCGCCCCGCTCCCCCGGGGAGCGGGCACACCCTCTTCTGGGGCGCTGACCTGCGCATCTACAGCATCTACAGGGGCATCTACATGCGGGTCTGCAGGGGCTGGGACCGACGTCGTGGCCGTCACCTGGCCACCGTCACGGCCCGCTGCCTCCGGGTGCGGCGCGGGTACGGGCACCTCGGCCGGCAGTGGCACGTGGAACGGGTCGGTCTTCTCGTCTGCGGTGGTCATATTCCCTCCCTCCTCGGAGGCTCCGGTGATCCGCTCGCCCTGAAGGGCGAAGTGGATCAGCATGCGTATGAACTTCTCGTTGTGGTCGGCGTCGTGGCAGGTCAGCGGCCCTGCTGTGGAGCTGGCGTGAGGCCTGGGGCCGGGCGGGACGCCCGACCCCAGACGGGCCGCGCTGGAAAGGTCTTCGCGGGTCGGCTCAGCCATCGGCCGCGGCCGCGGCCTTGCGTGCCGCCTCCTTGAGGGCCTTGGTCATCCAGCCCGGCGAGCGGCCGAGTTCTTTCACGAAGTCCTTCTGCGTGAGGCTCGGGTTCGCCTTCTTCGCGGCGAACCAGTCGGCGGCCGCCTTGGCCCGCTCCGCCTCCTCCGGGCTCGGGGCGCCGACGGTGGCGTGAACCGAGCTCGGTGCCGGCGCCTTCGCGGCGTGTGCGCGATGGGTGCGGCGTGAATTCACGGCGCGGTCGTTCACGCCGTCGTCGCCGCCGTTCACGCGCTCCTCTTCACGATCGTCGGGGTGCTCGTTCACGGCCTTGTCCGGCGCCGAGTTCACGGTGCCGCCGCCGTCGTTCACGCCGCCTGATTCACGGTCGGCGGGGTGGTTCACGCGCAGCTGCGCCGGCTGCTTCACGCTCCACTCCGGCCGATTCACGGTCTCGGCTTCACGCGTGAATTCACGGGGCTTCACGATCAGCGTGAATCCGTTCACGGTGCCTGTGAACAGCGGATTTACGGAGTTCACGCGGTTCACGCTGGCGTCGTTCACGGAGGGTGTGAACGGCTTCATGCGTGAATCGGCGACGCTCGCCGACCCGTTCACGCCTGGCCGTGAACCGTGCCCGCGTGAACCGTTCACGGGGCGGCCGGCCGGTGCGTGAACCTGCGGATTCACGCGCTGCCCGGCGTCCGGTTTCACGGTGCCCGGTTCACGCCCGGCCGCCGCGTTCACGGCTGCCGGCCGCGGCGCCGGCGCTTGCCCGACGCGAGGGTTCACGCCGGCGTCGACGTCGGCGTTCACGGGGTACGAAGGAACGTTCATGCCTTCACCGGCGGGAAGGCCCGGCGCTCCATCCGCGGTCGAGGTGAGCGCGAGGGCGTCGGCGACGTGGGCCTCCAGCGCGTTGCCCTCCGGCGCCGGCGCCGCAGGAGGGGCCGGGGCGAGGGCGCGGCCGGAGTTGAGCGGGACGCCGTAGCGGGTGAGCTTCAGCGGTAGCCGGGCCTCGACCGGGGCCTTGCGGCGCCAGGCGCGACCGAACCGGGTGCGCAGTCGGGCCTGGTAGACGAGGCGCTCCTGCTCGAGTTCGAGGACCCGGTCATACGAGCGCAGCTCCCACAGCTTCATCCGCCGCCACAACTTGAACGTGGGGAGCGGCGACAGCAGCCACCGGATCAGCCGGACGCCCTCCATGTGCTTGTCCGCGGTGATGTCGGCGATCCGGCCGATGGCGTGCCGGGCGGCCTCGACCGTCACGACGAACAGGATCGGGATCACCGCGTGCATGCCGACCCCGAGCGGGTCGGGCCACGCCGCGGCGCCGTTGAACGCAATCGTCGCGCTGGTCAGCAGCCACGCGGTCTGCCGAAGCATGGGGAACGGCATCCGGAGCCAGGTCAGCAGCAGGTCCAGCGCGAGCAGGACGAGGATCCCCGCGTCGACCCCGAGCGGGAACACATGGGCGAACGTGCCGAAGCCCTTGCGGATCGCAAGGTCTCTGACCGCGGCGTACGAGCCGGCGAAGCCGATTCCGGCGATCACCACCGCGCCGCCGACCACGACACCGACGATCACGCGCTGCGCCTTGTTGAGCGGCTGCCGGTCCGGCTCGTCGGCCGAGGCCGCCGGGGATGTCGTAGGGGGAGTGCTGGAGGTGGTGGTCACCGTACTTCTCCTGTGCGAGGCGGCTCCGAGGGGGCGGAGTCGCAAGGGGGACAACGGGGTTCTGCCGTCCCCCGCGAGTTGCTGAGGGGCCCTGGCCGGCGGTCCGGCCGCCCCCGGCCTTGCCGCCGGGCTTTGGCGGTGGCGGCCGGAGCGGGGGAGGCCGGAGGCGCCGTCGTCACGAGGGGCCAGGCGCCCCCGCCCGGCGCATCTGCTTGAAGGCGGTCGCCCGGTCGGCGGCGCCGCGGATGTAGTCCTGCCGGCACTGGTCGACCGTGGCGGGTTCGGCGAGGATCTCGGTCGTGCGGGGCTGCGGTTCCTCGGGCGGAGTCTGCGTCGTCACTGCGCACCTCCGGCAAGAGCCATGGCGGTGATGTGAACGGTGGAGGTCCCGCAGTGCCCGCGGGCTTCCAGGTACTCGCCCGCGTACTGCAGGCCCGGCGCATTGATCGCCCTGACCAGAGAGTCGATCAGCGGGTTGGGCAGCGGGCGGCCGATGTGGACGGCCACGTCGGCCTCCAGCGGCGCCACGTCGCTGATCATGTCGAAGAGGCTGGCGACCAGGTCGTCGTCGGTGAGTCCACCGGCCTCGGGCCGAGCAGGCGGCGTGGCGGCCGGGACCGTGACGGTCAGCAGACCGGCCAGGGCGCCGCGCATCTCCATTACTTCCAGGACGAGTTCGTCCGCCGACATGCTCTTCAGATCGAGCTTGATTACGCGGCGCAGCACGTCGCGTGCAGCCTCGGCCGCCTTCACCCGGCGCTCGGCCGGACTCAGGTTGCCGAGCCGACTGCGGGCCATCCCCACGAACTCGACCAGGCTCGGGTGCACGGGCTCGAAGGGAGCGGGCGCGGACATCAGCACGCCCCCTTGGCGGCCGCCGTCTGGGCGGCCAGAGCCAGGTTGGACAGGTATGCCCCCGCGACCTCGGCGGCGCGGGCCCGAGTAGCGGTGTCCACCGCGGCGGCGATCGTCTTGGAGTGTGCGGAGCTCGTCGATCCGACCTGGCCGGCGGGGCGAGCGGGGTGATCACTAATCTGGGACACAGTTCGGACTCCTCGCTGAGTGAGGTGTTCGGATGAGGCCCTGGCGGGAGTGGCGACTCCCCAGAGGGGCCGAGGGCGGCCCCGGCCGGGATTAACTCCTGGTCGGGGCCGTCGTGTTGGCCAGACGGCCAAGGCCACGGCACACATGAGGTGTGCCGGGCCTTGGTTGCCTGGACTGTCGATTGCGCCCGGTCGAGTGGCCGTCCGGCGATGCCGATCGGCAGCCCGCGGGCGCTCAGTCCTGTGTCCGCTGTGCAGTTCTCAAGGAGCGGGCCCCATCGCGCGAGCCCCGGCAGTGCGCCGAATTGAGTTGCTTAGACCTGAAATGAGGTCGCAGACACCCAAACCTGTCAAGACAGGTTGTGGCGTCGATCACGAAGGTAGGCGATCACTTGGCGGTCCGTCAACACCTGTCTTGACAGGTTGAGTTGAATGGCGGCGCAATGAGGCTGTGGGAAGGTAAATGCCTTGGCGGTCGGGCTGTACGGCCCGCTGTGACTCTTGCTAACCTGTCGCGACAGGTTGCTAAGGTGCGGCCATGAGTACAAATCGCCCGCAGAAAGCGGAGAAGGCGACAGTCGACGACGTCGTCGCCCAGCTGCGCGAACGCATCCAAGCTGGGGACTTCCGCAAGCCGGACGGCTCTCCCGACAAACTCCCCTCCGCCCAGATCCTCGGTGACGAGTACGGGTTGAGCCGGCAGTCGATGGTGCGCGTGCTGGAGAAGCTGAAGGCCGAGGGCATTGTCCGGACACGCAAAGGCTCGGGCGCCTGGGTCCACGACTGGAAGCCGCTGATCTTCTTCCCCCAGTCGGAGTTCCACCAGAAGGCACCCAACGTCGACATCTACACGTCGCTGCTCGATGCCGCGCACCGCAAGGGCGACGCGCGCATGGACGAGATCACGCGCGAGCCGGCGGAGGAGCTGGTGCGCAGTCGGCTCGACCTGCGGGACGGCGAGTACGTGGCCGTGCGGCGCAGAACCAACATGGTGGACGGCACGGCGGCGCACACCGACGACTCGTACGTGGCGCTCCGCATCGTCGAGGGAAGCGACTGGGTGCTCCAGGACAACGTCGAACGCGGCACGAACCGGGTCCTCGCCGAGCTGGGACACGAGATCGTCCGCTCCATCGACGAGATCCACCCCCACACCACCACCCCGGGCGAGAACCTTCGTCTCGGCCTCGGGGAAGGCAACTCGGTGCCCGCCATCAAGATCGTGAGCACCAACTACGACGCCAACGACACGCCTGTCCAGGTCACCCTCTTCACGCTGCCGGCGCACCGCAACATCACGGTGTACGAGCGTTTCCGGACCACCGAGCGAGGCGGCGAGTGATCGTTGACCGGGCCGAGCCGGCCGACATCCCCCGACTGCTGAAGTTCCGTACGGACGCGGCGAAATGGCTGCGTGACCAGGGCAGCGACCAGTGGTCCACGCCCTACCCGCCCGAGCTCCTCACCGAGTCCGTGACGGCCGGCGAGGTCTATCTCTTTCGCCCGGCAGAGGCGGCTCCGCCCGTCGCCACAGTCACCCTCGACCGAAGGGCCGAACCAGTCCTGTGGTCCGCGGACGAGCGGTGCGAACCCTCCCTCTACGTCCACAAGTTGACCCTGGCGCGGCCCGGCAGCGGAGACCGACTCGGGGCCAGGATTCTGGACTGGTGCGGTGACCGGGCCGCCCGCAGCGGAATGAAGTGGCTGCGGCTCGACGCCTGGACGAGCAACACCCGGCTCCACGCCTACTACGAGCGGCTCGGGTTCACGCACATACGGACCGTCCACGATCCCGCCGCGTATGAGTCCGGATGGGTCGCCCAACGGCCCGCCATGCGATGCGAACTCCCCTTCCAACTCCAACCGGCGGGCGAGAACCAGGCGCCTGGAGATCACGCCTCCTGACCGTCTCGCAGCTGCCGGCCGCGGAGCGACGGGGCTCAGGAACCTTCCTGCGCCCCACCCCGCTGCAGCGGACGCACCAGCCACCGTCCGGGGGCGAGGTCCCGGACCTCATGGAATGGCACGACGCGGGGATCGGTGAGCGGGATCGTCGCCCCGAAGGTCCACCGCGAGAGCTCCCCTCCGTGCCGGAGCCCGTAGACGATCGCGATGCCCGAGGGCCGTGCGGCGGCCGCGGCGAGCGCGCCAAGCAGCCCGGTTATCAACTCGCCACCGCGAACGGGGGTGCAGGTCGCGACATGCACCCAGGAGGTGTCGGGGCCGGCGAGCTGAGCCACGATCCGCGCCGGCTGCCCCTCGACTGCCTTCGTGAGCGGCCCGGTGTGCTCGGCGTTGTCGGCGACCGGACCCCAGAGGTCGACGGCGATCACACGATCGGCTCGAACTAGCCGGTCGTCGGACAGTCGAAGCCAGGCTATTGCGGACATACGTGGCCCTCCGTTCCTTGATCAGGAACCGGACCGTACGGGCGCGAAGCTGTGGACAGAGGCGGCGCGGGTAGGACCTCGTGCGGCCCGTGACGCACTGGCACCGGAGGATCGGCATGAAGCAGATTCGGCACACGACTGCGAGCACGTACTTCTTCGCGCGCTTCGGGGCCCTGTGGCGTATGTGCATGGTGGAGCACCCTCGACACGGCGGGTACCTGGCTCCGGGCGGACACGTCCGGGAAGAGCGCAACGAGCCGCCGGAAGACGCCGCGGTACGCGAAGCGGTCGAGGAATCCGGATACCGCCCGCGCCTCCTGCCGGCCCCGCTCCCCAGCGGCTACCCGCACCCCGGCGTCGCCGGTCCGTGGTGGACGGTGGACATGGGCGCCGGCCCCGATGGCCGTGCCGACGTTCGCCATCTGCACCGGGACCACATCTTCGTCGGCGTCGTGGCACTGCCGTACGAGCCGCAGGGCACGCCGGAGCTTCCGGTGCGCTGGGTGGATCGTGACGAGCTCGAGGTCCTGGACACTCCGATGGACACGAGGGTCCTCGGGGCTCACCTCTTCAAGGTCATCGACGCGGCCGTGCGGCCGCATGCCGCTGGCGCTCCGGACGAGGAGCTGGCCGCTGAGCTACTGCGGCGACAGGAGCTGGACCAGGAGGTGCGGCTGCTGCCGCGGGCGGCCCGCACGCCGGAGGCGATGGAGCGGTGGAAGCAGATTGACCTGGACAACCGGATCTGGCTGGAGCAACTCGTCGCCGCGCGGGGGTGGCCGGGCATCTCGGAAGTGGGGAAGCCTGCCGCCGCGGCCTTGTGGCTCCTGGCTCAACACAGCGATCCCGCGCCCGACTTCCAGCGGCAGTGCCGCGATCTGCTCGCGGACGCGATCCTGGCCGGCGAGGCGGACCCGCACCACGGTGCGCTGCTGGAGGACCGCGTCCGCGTCGCCCAAGGACGCCCGCAGGTGTACGGCACGCAACTTCTTGCGGACGAGGCGGGCGAGCTGTCGCCAGCGCCAATCTGGGACGCCGAGCGGGTCGAGCAGCGGCGGCTCGAGGTCGGCCTGGAGCCGATGCAGGACTATCTCCGAGCCTGCCGGAGGACCGCCGCAGGCTGAGGCGGACTGCCGCAGAAGGAGCGATCCGTGTCCCAGCTGGTGTCCCGACGATGGTCCGCGGCGTGGCTCCCTTCCGTGCGCGGCGGGAGGCGCCTTCGGCCCCACGGGGTTGAGGCGCGGGCGCTGACGGGCTCGGCAGGCGTGAAGCCAGAGCGCCGTCCCGGCTGAAGCCGGGACGGCGGGCGCTGCGTTCAACGAGGTGATCCAGGGGGACTGTTGGAAGTCAGAAGCTGCCGGGAGGCGCGTCCTTGTCGCGATCTTCCAGGCGGCTGCAGGTCAGCCGGTCATTGAGTGCCTGCTGGCCGGCCCTCTGCTCGGCCGTGAAGCCGCTCGGCGAGGAGGAACCGCCCTGCGTGGAACTGGTGGTGCTGTCGTCCTTGCTGCGTCCGAAGTTCATCACGCAGCCCCGTCCGGAGAGTTGCTGCTCCTGGTGGAGTTGCTCGCGCGCTCCCGGCTGAGGCGGGCGGCGGCGGAGCGGGCGTTCTCGGCGCCCTGCGCGGCGGTGCTGATCCGCCGGACGCGGCGTTCGAAGTCGCGGCCGCGGGTACGGTTGGCCATGCTGCTGAGCTCCTACCGGTTCGTGGTCTGTGGCTCGGTTGGCGAGGCCCTGGCCAGGTGCTGAAGACACCAGGCCAGGGCCGTTTCGTTGGTGAAGGCCCGGGAGTGGGATCGCTTCACGGGACGAAGGACTGGCCCTGGCAGGGGGTCGGTCGCCTTCATCGAGGCGGGGAAGCTCGGCGCGTTCCCTTGAGCCGGGCGGGGATCGCATGTGCTGGCGCGGGTGAGCGCCCTGGCGGAAGAGCGCGCCAGTCGCCCGCGTAACTGTCGGTGGACGAGGTCCGGCGATCGGCAGTCAGCGACTGTGACGGTGCTCAGGGTCGGCGAGGCCGGCGAGCAGCACTCCTTCGAGTGCAGCGACGTCCGCGGCCAGAAGGGTGCGGGCGTAATCGGTGTCCGCTCGATCAGGCCCGGCGCTCAAGACCGGCAAGTTCTCGCTCGATGCAAGGAGCTGACGGACGAGGTCCGCACGGCGTTCGGCCAGTCGTTGAATGTCAGCGGGCACGGGCCTCTCCTCTTGCTGTACGTGTGAGGGGGATGCGGGGGCTGCCGTCGGGTGCACTTCCGTACCGCAGTTGGTGGCGTTGCCCGGCGGCCGGTGCCGTGACCGCCGCCCGCGCGAGCGCGGGGCCGGTCACGACGTTGGGCGTGGGGGATCAGCCGCAGGCGATACGGCTCGGGGCCGTGGTCGCGGCGATCTTCACGTAGCCGATGTACGCGCCCCATCCGCCGTGCCCGCTGGAGATCTGCTCGACCTTGACCAGGTTGGGGTTGCTGGGGTGACACGCGATGATCCGCGCGCGGTCGCCCTCGCCCATGAGGCCCTTGATGGATCCTCCGGCATCGCGGAGGAAGAGGCCGCCGGTGCCCGGGGCGGGCGCCGTGGTGCCGGAGGGGGTGCTCGGCCGGCGATCGGTGCCGGGGTACTCCGTGACCTTGGTCGTCTCCCGCTTGCCCGTGATCGGGTTGGTGTCGGTCGTGTAGCTGCGGCCCGTCTTGTCCGAGCTGCCCCCGTCGCCGCGCTTGATGACGTCCGGGTATTCCGAGATCGTCGCCGTCTCCTTCTCACCGGTCACCGGGTTGGTGCGCTCCTCGGTGTAGGTGCGGGTCGGCTTGTTGGGGTCGGCGGTGTCGGCCTGGGCGGTGGTGGCGAGCAGTCCGAGCATTCCGGCGGCCGCGACGGCCGCGACGGTCGCGCGCTGGCTGGTGCTGTTCATCGGTGGAGCTCCTCGGTTCGTGAGGTTGATCGGGCTCGCCCGTGACCGGCGCTGAAGACGCCGGCCGGGGCGGATGAGGGGGAGGGGTGATTCCTCCTCTGGCGGTGCTGTGAGGTGCCCAGATGGGTTCAAGGGCACGACGAACTCGGCCTGTTCGAGGCGGAGGTGGCGCCGACGGGGCTTTCGCTCCGACGTGGAAGACCGTAGCGCAAAACCTTGAAGTTCGGGAAGTTATGGAAGTTCGGGAAGTGTGTGGGTGTCCTTGAAGTCCTGGCAGTCCGTACACTTCCGGCCCATGGAGACGACCAGCAGCAGCGCCGATGACACCCGCTCGGGGTGGAGTCCCGTATTCGCCCGGGTGCGCCTGAAGAAGGGCCACCACGTGGTGACCCGACACGGACGCGCGGCCGCTGTACTCGTGCCGGCTGACTGGCATGCGCAGGCCGGAGGAAAACTGGCGGACACGATCACCGCGCAGGTCGCCGTTCGCGGCTTGGCAGAACTACTCGATCGCGCCGAGGCCGGCGAGCATGTCGCGGTGACCTACCGGGGCAGAGCAGCCGCCGTCGCGGTCCCGCCGGAATGGCATGCGCAGGCGGCTGGCGAAACTCCCGCGAACGTTCCGACACCTGCATCGGGGCTGGCAGACTCCTCCGGCTGAACCAGCCGTGAGAGGCGGACGGCGCACACCCTGGCCGTCCCGAACACCAGAAACGACGCCCAATACGGGGGGACCGAACATGGACGGATCCGGGAAAGCTGCACGGGGGGCCGCATGGAGAGCCCGATGGCACAGGGGAAAGCCCCTCGCTCTGACGCGCGTCGCTGTGACCGACGCCGAGGCAGTCCTGGCGGAGATGGACGGCACACTGCCTCAAGAACTCGGCAACATGAGCCTGCACCATCCCGCTCTGGACGTGTCCGTGCGGAACCGCGGTGACCACCAGCACGTTGTGCGGCGGATACACGTCGAACTGAAGAAGATCACTAGTGCTTCTCCGGCCCACTCGCCCGAGGAGCGTTCACGGGTTCCGGACCGCCACGCTCGGCTTCGGCTCCCTACCTGGGCCGACCGGCGACAGACGGAGCAGATCCGTCCCACTTCTGCGTATCGAGTCCGGATCCCGCGGCAGGAGGGCAGCTACCAACTCAGTGCGAGCCAGTTGGTCGACCGCTGTGACGTGGACCGATTCCTCGTCTCACTCGTTACCCCGGAGGGCGGCAGCGGCCCCGAGGAGTACTCGGTAACGCTGACTCTGGACTGTGGCCGCCGCGGAAGAGGCCCAGGCCGCCTCCTGAGTACTGCCGCCCCTGTACGGGTCCGAATGTGACGTCAGCGATCATCGCCAGACACCCTGTCCCTGGGCCTCTCGATGCGCTGGTGGTCCTGAGCGGGGAGACAGGGACTAGGAGCATTCCGGCGCGCGCAGATGACGTGATGAGGTAGTCGCCATTGCGTTAGGCCGGATGGGCTCGGGCCTCAGCCGGATGCCGTCGGTTGCGAAGACGGCATCAGCAAGAGTGCACAGGGCGGCGGTGAAGGAGGCGGCCGTGGCCGCTTCGCGCGCAGCAAGGGTCAGGGTGCGGCCGCTGGAGCAGTACACCCCCGCGTCGATCCGGAGCCCCGGGCAGAACCCCGCCTGTTCGAGCAGCCAGCCGGCGCTCGCGCGCAGGGAGCCGTCCGGGCCACGTTGAACGGGCCCGCCGGAACTGCGGATCGTGGTCGCCTGGGCTGGGGTGACGGTCGGGTTGAGGAACACCGACCCCACCTGGCGGGAGTCCGGCCCGTCGTCGGGAATGTTGAGCCCGCGCAGGCGGCGGTCGTCGAGGACGGTCTGGGCCGCCTCGGCGAGTGGCGGCCGGGCGCCGAGAGGTGACGCGAGCGCGTCGGCGAGGTTGGGGTAAATGACGGGGGCAGCGAGTGCGCTTCGTGTCATGCGGAGGGCTATCTCGAGGATCGTCCACCGGCCGGGCCGGGTCTTGAACGTGCTGGTGCGGTAGCCGAAGCCGCACTCGGCCGACCGCAGTTCGACCAGTCGCAGCAGGTCCCAGTCGTAGGCCGTAATGCGGGTGAGGGTGTCGGATATCTGCTGTCCGTAGGCGCCGGTGTTCTGGACCGGGGCGGCGCCGGCGGTGCCCGGGATGCCGCCGAGGTATTCGATGCCGGATAGGCCATGGGCCACGGCGAACTCGACAACCTTGGCGAGCGGCTCTCCCGCCTGGACGACCACCTCCACGGACGCGTCGGCCAACGGCCGCAGGGCGATGCCGCATGTCGCCATGCGGATGACGGCGCCGGGGTACGCAGCGTCGTCCGCCAGGGTGTTGCTGCCGCCGCCGAGGACGAACGGGGCCCTGGTGCCCTGGACGCTGCGAACAAGGTCGAACCAGGTGCCGGGGTCGGCATGCGTGAGGAACTGGTCGGCGGGGCCGCCGAGGCGCAGGGTGGTGTGGTCGGCCAGCAGCTCACCCACAGGGTGCCTCCGGTTCGTCAGGTCGCGGAGATTGTCTTCAGCGCGAGGGCGCGGAGCGGGGCGATCTTGCTCCGGGCGTTGCCGTGGTAGACGGCGTTGGTGCAGATCACCAGGTAGCGGCCGGTGTCCGGGGCGAGATAGAGACTCGTGCCAGTGAAGCCGTGGTGGTACGCGACGCGCCCGCCGGCGGCCAGGATCCAGGACAGCCCGCGGTCCAGGCCCGGCTCGACCGCCGCCTGCGGGACGAGGCTGGCACGCAGCCATTCGCCCAGGGCGGCATCGGCATCGTCCGCGTACATGGTCAGCAGCCGGTCGGCGTACAGCGCGAGGTCGGCGGGGGTGGAGAACACGCCGGCGTGCCCGGCGACTCCGCCGAGCAGGGCGGCATTGTCATCGTGAGCCGCGCCCCAGATACGCGGTGCGCCCGGGATGCGCTGCTCGGTCGGCGCGACGCGGTGGGAGCGAGCCAGGGGCCCGTACATCGTCTCGGTCATGCCGAGCCTGTCCCACAGCACGCTGCCCAAGTCGTGGAGAGGAAGCTCGTTGACGTGGGCGAGCGCCAGTCCGAGCAGGATGTAGCCGCGGTTGATGTACCGGTGGGTGCCGGGGGCGTCCTCCAGCGGCTCCCGGCACAACAGTTCGTGCAGGGGCAGGTCCGAACCGCGGTAGTGGTCGAGGCGGGTGGATGCGCGAAGCCCCGAGGTGTGGGTGAGGAGTTGGCGTACGGTCGCCTCGGCGCTGGGCTTCTCACCGGTCATCGCTGGCAGGAAGTCGCGGATGGGCGCGTTCAGGTCGAGCAGGCCGTTGCTGAGGGCCTGACCGACCAGTGGCCAGGTGGCAACGACCTTCGTCAGCGAGGCGATGTCGTACGCCGTGGAGGGTGTGGGGGTCTCGTCGCCGCACTCCGGTGCGACCATGCCCGTGCTGATGTAGTGCGGGGTGGAACCGCGAGTGCCGCAGGCGATGACACCGCCCGGGGTGGCACCGTCGGCCACGACGGCTTCGAAGGTCTCGGTGAGGCGGGCGCTGTCGTCGGTGGTGAACGGGACGGGCATCAAGGGCCTCCGGGGGTGGTGGTGATCTCGGCTCCCAGCGTGGCGAGGTTGGGCAGCAGGTGGTCGTAGCCGCGCCGGAGATGGAACATCCCCCGGATCGTAGAGGGGCCGTCGGCGGCGAGAGCGGCGATCAGCAGCGCGGTCACCGCACGGATGTCTCGGGCCTCCACCGCGGCGCCGTGCAGCCGTCCGGGCCCGCGAACGCCGATCACCGGGCCGGTCGTGGTGATGTCGGCGCCGAAGGCGCGCAGGCCCTGGACGTGTGGGTGTCGCGGCGGGGGTAGACGCGCTCGGCGATCACCGAAGGGCCGTCGGCCTGCGTGAGCAGCGCGGCCAGCTGCGGTGCGGTGTCGGTCGGCAGACCCGGATGCGGCCCGGTCGCTGCCTCGACTGCCTGGAGCGGTCCGTGAGCCTGGGCGCGCACGCCGCCGTCCAGCTCCTCGGAGAGAACGACGCCTGTCTGAGCGAGGAGGCGGGCGAGACCGTCGGGGAAGTCGGCTGCGGTGATGTTGTCGAGGTGGATGCTGCCGCCGGTCGCGGCGGTGGCCATGGCCATGGTGGCTGCTTCGATGCGGTCGCCGGCCACCGGGAAGGCGCCGCCGGCGATCCAGTCGCTGCCGCTGACGTGCAGGCCCTCCTGGTCGAAGTGCATGAGGACGCCCCGGTCGGCGAGGAAGCGGACGGTCTCGGTGACCTCGGGCTCGATCGACGGGTGGGTGATCAGGCTGGTGCCGCGGGCGCGGGCAGCGAGCATGATCGCGGTCACCGTCGCCCCGAGGCTCGGCCCGTACGGGGTGTTCACGTCCACGGTGAACGCCCTCACCCCCCGGGGCCCGCACACCGCGCGGATGCTGTCGTCATCCGTGATGACCTCGGCGCCGGCGGCCTGCATCGCCGCGAGATGCCGGTCGATCAGCCGTGGACAGAACGCGTCGCCCCCGGGATAGGGGAAGGTGACCTGGCCGGCGCGCGCCAGCACCGCTGCAGCCAGCACCGCGGTCGTACGGACCTGTCGACCCAGCTCTGGGCCGATGACCGGGCGGACGCGGCGGGCCGGGGACACCGTGAAGCGGCCGTCCCGGTAGGCCGCGTCGGCTCCAGCACGGCGCAGGATCTCCGCGCAGACCCTTGTGTCGACGATGTCCGGCGCCCCGGTCAGGACGAGCGGGACATCAGACAGGACGGAGGCCGCGTACAGGTGCAGGGCGATGTTCTTGCTGCCCTGCACCGAGATGCGGCCGGACAGCGGGCGCCCGCCGTTGACCTGGACGACGGAGGCGTCGGCGGCGGTGCGGACGGAGGTGGCGGTCACGGCGCTCACCGGATCCGGGAGCCGGCGGGCAGGAAGCCGCCGACGTGGTCGCGGGGGTAGACCACGGTGCCGGGCCCGATCAGCGTGCCGGGCGACAGCACGGTTCCGGCAGGTAGCGCCACCTCATCACCGATGACGGCGCCGAACTTCGTCTGCCCGGTGGCGATGCGCTGGCCGTCCAGGTTGACGGTGATCTCCTCGAGCGCCGGTTCGGCGACCGGGCCACGGTCGCACCGCAGTCCGGTGGTGGAGCAGAACGCCCCGATGTTGACGCGCCGCCCGATCACCGAGTCGCCGATGAAGCCGGGGTGCTTCATGAAGACCTGCCCGGCGATCAAACTCCGGGTGACCTCCGCGCCGAAGCCGATGCGGCAGCCGGGGCCGATCACGCTGTGGTCGCGGACCAGAGCACCGGCCGAGATGACGGTTCCGGAGCACACCAGGACCGGACCGATCACCTGCGCACCCGCCTCGATGCGGGCACCGGTCTGGACGATGACCTCACCCTGGATCAGGGCACCGGTCTCGACAATGCCGCCGCCCGTGCTGCGCAGAAGGGTCCCGTCGTCGAGGTCGGCGGTCATGGCGCGCTTGATGTCGAAGACGCTGCGGCACCGCTCCAGCAGGGCGGTGACGTACGGGCCCAAGGCGTCGGGTTCGATGTAGTAGGAGGGGGCGAGTCGGGGGTCGGTGACGAGCACGGGGGACGGGGCGGGAGACGCAGAGTGCATCAGGACCTCCAGAGTCCGACCGGGACGGTTCTGGGAGGCGAACCGTCTGCCGTTGACGGTCGGCGCTGTCGCCCTGTCGGCGGGAGGGGCGCTGTCCTGGCCTGCAAAGCGGTTTGCATACGGTGCAAAGCCTCTGTCCGGGAGGCAGTCCTAGGACTACGGTGAGGTCGGCGCAGCCTCGGCTATCGGCGGGAACGAGGTACCGATGCGGTCATCAGGGCACGAGCGACCTGTGGGGCCGACGTGAAGCCCGGGGAACTGGTGCGGCAGACCCGTCAGGCCAAGGGCCTCACCCTCGCGCAGTTGGGCGAGAAGACCGGATACTCCGGCGCCCAGGTCTCCCGATACGAGCGAGGCGTCTCCCCGATGAACGACGTCGACGTACGCCGCCGGTTCGCTGACGCTCTCGACCTCCCGCACCAGGCACTCGGGCTCGCACCGCCCCCACCCCGCCCCGAAGTCCGACACGGTCAGCCGATCGGGGCAACTGCCGCCTTCCCCCGGATGCCCGCCCCTAGGGTGGGTAGCCATGGCCGGGAGGACGGTGAAGATCCCTTGCGACGCAGGAAGTTGATCGCGGGCCTGGCAGCCACGGCCGCCACAGCCGCCACATCCCCACTCCTTGGGCCCGGCACAGCCACCGCCCAAACGGACGAGACCCTGCTCGGCGATCTGCTCGTCACCAGCCTGCGCGATGCCATGCTCGGCCTCGGCCAGGCTCCTGCAGTGCCGCCGACCGCGACGCTCGCCACGGACCTCACCCGTGCGCTCGCCGACTTCGACGCGTGCCGCTACGCCAGCCTCGCCGTCCGCCTGCCCCGCCTTATCCGAGTCGGCCACGCCCGCACCGCCAACACCAACGAAGCGCAGGACTACGTACTCCTCGCCAAGAGCTACCTCCTGGCGACGCGCATGCTCGTCAAAATGGACGAACAGCAGCTCGGCTGGATGGCCGCCGACCGCGCCCGCCAGCTCTCAGAAGCCGGCGGCGAAGCCCTCACGGTCGCCGAGTCCGCCCGGCAACTAGCCGTCCTCGCACGAAAGGCCGGCTGGCATCAGGAGGCCCTGTCCATCGCCCTCACGGCCGCTGACCACCCAGACCTCCGCAGCGCCGGACGCGCGGGAGCAGCCCTGAGAGGACTCCTCGTCCAGAGCGCCTCCTACACCCTCGCCCGCCGCGGAGACCGCGACGGCATGCGAGAACTAACCGACGAGGCCGCCGCGATCGCCAAGGAACTCGGCGGCGCCACCCTGCTGCGCGACCACGGCGGAGGCTTCAGCCCCCTCACGGTGCAGCTCCACAAGATCAGCGCCGAGAACCACGCCGGGGACCCACTGGCCGCGCTGGCCGCCGCCCGCACGATCTCACTGAAGGCACTCCCCAGCGTCGAGCGCCGCTCCCGAGCCCTGGGCGACATCGCCGTCACCTACGACCGCCTCGGCCGGCGCAGCGACTGTGTTCGAACCCTTCTGGCGGCCGAAAGGTGCGCTCCCGAGGAGACCCACGCCCGCCCGGCAACAAAGTCGCTGATCTCCAGTCTGCTGGTCTCCGGGCCCACCTCGACGGAGCTACGCGGCCTCGCCGAGCGCAGTGGCGTTCTCATCTGATTTCGTAGGGCTTTGCCCACCTTCACCGGAACACCAACCCGTTGCACGGGAGCAGCTGCGCACAGCGGCCGTCGGTGCCGCGTTGCAGATGGCGGGTGCCGTGCGTGGTCCAGGGGCGCGTGTTGACTGCTTCGGGCTCGGGGCGGTGCATGGCGCTCCTTGGCGTCGGGGGAGTGGCGGGGCCGCGCCGGCTGCGCGGCCCCGCGTGGACCTCTGCTGGGGGCCGCGGGTCAGCGGTCCTGGGCGAGGGCGTACAGCTCGCCGAGCAAACTCCCCTCGGTCGCGACGAGTTCGTCGAAGGAGCCTTGCTCCCGGACGGTTCCCTGGTCGAGGACGATCACCCGGTCGGCCATCCGCACGTTGTCGAGGCGATGGGTGACCACCACGGTGATCCGATCCGGGGCCATAGCGCGGAGTTCCCGGAAGATCTGGTGCTCTCCGCGGGCGTCCATCTCGCTGGTCGGCTCGTCCAGGACGAGCACGGCCGGCTCCCTGTACATCGCTCGCGCGCAGGCCAACCTCTGCCACTGACCACCGGACAGCTCGTGTCCGCCCCAGACCGATCGGGCGAGCAAGGTTTCCAGCCCTTCGGGGAGCTCATGCAGGGCCGTGGTCATCCCGACTCGCTCGACTGCATCCCAGATCCGCTGATCGCCGTACTCGCGGGGCTGGCCCAGGGTGACGTTCTCCCGGGCCGTGAGCGGCCAATGTCCGTTCTTCTGCGGGACCAGGCCGACGTGCTGCCACACCGTCTCCGCGTCGGCGGTTGACAGGTCGGTTTCGTCCCAGAGTGCTTTGCCGGACGTGGGGACCGTGAGGCCCGTGAGCATGCGGATTAGCGTGGATTTGCCAGCGCCATTTTCTCCGACGAGGGCGACGACTTCGCCGCGGTTCAGGGTGAGGGTGATCGGCTGTACGGACGGGGTCTCCTTGCTCGGGTAGGTGTAGGAGGCGCCTTCGAGGCGGATCTGCTGCGGGGGCTTGGCCTGTACGGTGCCGCGCGCGGTGGTCATGGCGCGGACCTCGTCGATGAAGTCGTAGTAGTCGGAGAGGTAGAGGCCGTGGTGGAACATGACCGTCGAGTACCTGATGATCGAGTTCAGGGCGCGGCCGGCGGTCTGCGAGGCGACGATCGCGGTGCCTGCGATCGCGGTCGTCATGGCCCCGGCGAGGACCAGGCCGGCGAGCGAGGCCCACATGCCGAGGGTGAACAGGCCGCCGAGCGAGGCGGCCAGCAGCGTGATCCGCAGGTACGGGCGGGCCCCGGCGACCTCCCGCATCTCGACGCGGTCACACATCGACCGGTACCAGAAGTGCAGGTAGCCGCGCATGGTGTTGGCCCGGAGCTCGTCGGCGAGCTCGGCCGTCGTCAGCCACCAGCGCATCATGCCGCGGACATTGCGGGCGGAGATGGTCTGGTCGTGGACGCGGTAGTCGACCCGGGCGGCGATGACGCCGCCGAGTCCGCGGGGGACGACGGACAGTAGCAGCACGCCGAGGAGCAGGGGGTGCAAGGTGGTGAGCACCACGGCCGCGGAGGCGAGCTGGATGAGCCCGTTGGTGAGGGTCTTGGCGTCGTCGGCGAGGTCGACGGCGCGCAGCGCGCCGATCTCCGCCGCCTGGCTCCGGTCGCCGAACCCTTCCGCGTCGTAGGCGGCGAGTTCGGCCCGCATGTGGAGATCCACGAGCTGCAGGTCAGCAGCGGAGGCGATCTGCGGGTTCAGGCGCCGGGTCGCCCAGTCCGCGAGGATCCACATGGACGCGCCGGTGGCCATCGCGACGACGGCGACGGTCAGCGCCGGCCACGCGTGGGCCAGGCCCTGGCGGGGGTCGTCGACCATCAGCTGCGGCAGGGTCTTGGCGACGGCGGTGAGCATCACGGCCGTGCCGATGCCGGACAGCAGCTGGCACACGACGATCGTCAGGGCCATGCGCCGGTCGACGCTCCAGGCCAGTCGGGCCGTCTGGATCAGGGCCGCGGGGATGCGGCGGGCCATGTCCCACAAGGTGGCGTCGTCCATCGCCCGCCGGTGTTTGCGCCCGTTGTAGTCGAGCTCGGGCGGTGCGGAGGGCTGCGGAGCGCCCGTCCGAGCGGCCGGGAGCGACGCCGCCCCACCGCGTGCTGCGTCGATGGCCGGGGAGTCGGTCGGGTTGTGCGGTGCGGTCATGCGAACACCCCCGCCATCAGGCGGTTCAGGGTGCGCCGTCCGCGTGCGGTGACGTGGGGGTCGTCGAGCTTCGGTCCCCAGACCAGGCAGCTCACCGCGTCGATCGCTGCGAGGCATCTCAAGGCGTGCTGCTCCTCGACGGTGAGGTTGCGGCCGTAGCCCTGGAGGCACGCGGCCCGCAGGTCGGGCCGGTCGGTCCAGGTGGAGCAGGCCATCAGCACGAAGTCCTGCACGGCGGTCGCGGCCCGGGAGCGCTCGAAGTCGATCCATCCGGCCTGCTGCCGGGAGGTCGACCACATGAGGTTGCGGTCCCACGCGTCGCCGTGGATGTACGCGAGCGGCAGCGGCGGAAAGGTCCGCAGCTCCTCGGCCATCTGGCGCACGAGCTTGTGCTCCGGCGCGGTCAGCCGGTCCCCGGCCGCCGACAGGTGCCCCTCGGCGCCTTCGGCCGCGGTCTGCAGTGCCTGCTCCGCCTCGGCCCGTCGAGGGCCGGACAGATCACCGGCCGCGTGGAGGCGAGCCAGCAGGGCGCCGCCGTGCCGGTGCGCACGGGCCTCCTCCACGGGCGAAAGCTCCAGCTGCTTGAGCGGCCGTCCTGGGACAGCGGTCAGCAGCAGTGCCAGATGCTCCGCGCTGGAGGCGCGCAGCTGCGGAGCGCCGCCGGCGCCGAGGGCTGGTGCGGCACTTCGGAGTGCGAGCGTCTCGCGCTCGTACATCACGGCCTTGGGGGAGATCTTCAGGTAGAAGCGGAGTGCCTCGGGCAGGTCGAGCCGCCAGACGCGGGAGTTCTCGCGCGGATGGCTGACGTCCTTGACGGCGGGACGGGCGCCGAGTGCCCGGCTGGCCCACGCCAGCAGGGCCGGGGGCGGAGTGATCGGGTTGGTCATGCCCCCCACCCCGATGACGGTCGTGATGCTGCGGCGAACAGGACGCGGCGGACGTCGACGGGCCGCCGGTGCGCGAGGGCCTCGGCGGCCGCAGCAGGAGGGTTCTCGAGAACAGGGTGAAGGGTGACCAAGCGGACGGGATTCACGGTTTCTCCTCGGTGGTGGAACGGGGTAGAGCACCCGGACAACGGACCTGATCACAGGGCCGCTACGGGCAGCCGCGGGCGACGAGTCGAGTGAAGGTTCGACGCCGGGACGCGGACGGCAAGCGCCGTCTGCGTGGGAGGCTCCTCTCGCTTCGTTCGATTCACACGTACGGGGAAGGCGGCGGGACGGTCGCCCGAGCGGCGGCTTGCATGACGCGTCGACAGCACCCGTCTCCTTCGGTGTGGTGTGGCTGTGCTCTGCGGACGGACCTTCGCCCACGCCACTGACAATCCGCGGCCACCAGCACCGTGATCCGGTCATCCCCGGCCTCCCCTGCCGTCAGCCGCCACCCGCGTAAGAGAGGGCTCTGACCTGGGGTGATGTTGGGAGAAAGGATTCTTGAACTCTCCGGGCCGGCCTGGAATCCGGCGCCCGCGAGAGTGGCTCGATCTGGTTCGCAGCCGGGTGAGCACCCGGAGCGTCACGCCCCCGGACGGCCGCGACGGCGGCTAGCATCGGCACCTTCGACGCGGCCGGCACACGCCCGGGTGATGTTCTCGCGATCCGTGCCCGCGCCCGCAGATCGGCCGCTACGTTCGAACGCGCCGTCCCCCGCCGCGCCCCCTGCGGAGCTGCGCCGCGCACGAGGTCACCAGGAGAGCCATGACCATCCCCGCCCAGCACCTCCAGGACCTCGTCACCGGCTACCTGCGCGGGCACCCCGACGAACAGCCGATGCTCCAGCCCCTCCTGGACCGTCTCGCCGGCGGCGCGAATGTGACCGACAGGCGGGAGTTCGACGGCCACGTCACCACCTCGGGCGTCGTCATCAACGACGCCGACGACGTCCTGCTCATCCACCACCTCGCCTCCGGCCGCTGGATCCAGCCCGGTGGACACCCGAAGGACTCCGACCGCACGCTCGGGCAGGCCGTCCGGCGCGAGATCGCCGAAGAAACCGGCGTCACCGAGCTGGACGCGTACGGCGACGGCACCCCCGTGCACATCGACGTCCACCTGATCGAGGCCCGGCCGGACAGGAACGAGCCCGCCCATGTGCACTACGACGTCCGCTACCTGTTCCGCGCCCGCGGACCGGTCGCCCTGACCCTGCAGCCCGAAGAGGTCGGCGCGGCACAATGGCGCTCGCCCTCGGAACTCGGCGACCCCGTCCTGCGCGCCCGGGTTCTGTCGAGCCTGGGCCTGCCGCGCCAGGACCGCCCGGCGGACGAGGACCCGTACTGCGCCCTCGTCGTACTCACGGACCCGCACGCGACCAAGGTGCTGATGCACCTGCGCGACAACAAGCCGGGCATCTGGGCGCCGGGTACCTGGGCGCCGATGAGCGGCGGCGCCGAGCCCGGCGACCTCGACCCGCACGCCACCGCGTGCCGGGAACTGCGCGAGGAGACCGGCCTGGAGAACATCCGGCTGACGCACATGTTCTCCACCCACACCGACGGCTACCCCCGCCACGTCTTCCACGGCGTCTGGGACGGCGACCCCGACACGCTGACTCTCACCGAAGGCCGCAAGCTCGCCTTCATCCCGCGCAACGACTTCGACCTCGTCCCGCTGCACCCCACCACACGGCAGGACACCGACCGCGTCCTGGAGCTCATCACGCCACGCCAACCGCCGTACGGATACGGCACCTTGGCCCTGATCGGCAACGGAAGCGGGCATCTCCTGATGCACCTGCGCGGCGACAGCCCGGGAACCTGCTGGCCGGACACGTGGTCACCCAACGGAGGCAAACCAGAGGCCGCCGATGCCGGCCCGCGCGGCACCATCGTGCGCGAGGTCCACGAAGAGGTCGGCCTCGACGAAGCCGCAGTGAGCCTCTCGCACCTGTTCACCCACACCGCCGACGACGGGCACCTCACCTACGTCTTCCGCGGCACCTGGGACGGCGACCCCGACACCCTGACCCTCACCGAAGGCCGGGCACTCGCCTACGTCGACCCACGATGCCTCGGAGAGCGCCCCATGAGCCCGCTCGCCCGCTACGCCGCCCTGCGCGGCCTTGCCGCCGAGCTCGAAGACCAGGCCCACCGCGACGGAATCCACACCCTCGTCGCCGGCGGCCTGATCGTGCACGACGAGCGCCTCCTGGTCGTCCGCCGCAATCCGGACGACTACCTCGGCGGCACCTGGGAGACCCCGGCCGGCAGGCTTGAGAGAGGCGAGTCGATCATCGACGCCCTCCCGCGCGAGATCATGGAGGAGACCGGCCTCACCATCACCATCGACCGCTACGCGGGCCACTTCGACTACACCAACGCCCGCGGCCGCACCAGCCGCCAGTTCGTCTTCGCCTGCACGCCGGAGAAGCCGGGCCCGATCACCTTGTCCGAGCACGATCGCCACCAGTGGGTGCGCGCCCTGGACGAGCTCCCGCCGACCACCCCGGAGCTCCGGGGCTTCCTGGAGCGACAGTGGCCGGCACGGCGGTGACCGGCCGACCGGCAGGAGCAGCGCACCGGCACGGCGCCGCGTACCCGGGCCGGGCGGTGCGCTGGTGATCGTTCTTCCGGAGGCGTTCGTGCGGGTCACCGTGGACCGCGAAGGCGCGGCCGGCTCGGCATGGCTCTCCACCCTCCCGGCCACGGTGCGGGAGGTGGCCGAGCGCTGGGACTGCACGGCGGACGGTGACCTGCTGTACGGGGGCGTCGGGATCGTCGTCCCGGTTCTGCGCAAGATGACCGAGCCTGCGGTGCTGAAGGTGTCCTTTCCTCATCCCGAGAACCGGTTCGAGCCGGACGCGCTCTCGGCCTGGGGCGGGCGCGGAGCGGTCCGGCTGCACGAGCGGGACGACGACCGGTTCGCCATGCTCCTGGAGCGGGCACACCCCACGACGTTGGCCCAGGCCGCGCAGGGCGACGAGGTGGCGGCGATCGCCGGGGGTGTCAGCCGTCGCCTCGCCGTCCCCGCGCCCGCCGGACTGCCCCGGCTCCAAGACCGGGCCGCCGGATGGAAAGAGCAACTGCTGCGGGACGCCCGGGAATTCCCGGACGCTCTGCCGTCCCGGACGGTGCAGGCCGCGACGGCGACGGTGCGCGAGCTCGCGCACCACCAGCCAGACGGCCACGGCGTACGCCACCGCCGCCGGCGACGCCGTGGGCAGCCCCCTCTGGAAGACGGCATTATTCGGCCCTGGATCGTGGTGGCAGACCACCGGATGCTCTCCGGCGAGGCTGCTGCCGGCCGTCGCGTCGTGGAACGAGCGAAGGAGCTTGCCGGCGGCAGCCACCTGAGCGTCAGACCAGTGCTGGAACCTCGCCGGCACCAAGCCCGGCAGATAGCTGAAGGAATCGCGGCCCGCCTCGTCAACGCCGAAGTATCGCGGGGCGCCGACAAACCCCGCTTGCTGCAGGTGGCCGAGCAGTTGGGCGACAAAAGCCGAGGAGGGCGTGGTGGGTCTACGAACAGTGTCGCCGACACGAACGACGCCCTGGGTGATGCGTCCTCCTGCCAGAGGCACCTCCGGGTCATCGCTCGCCACTCGGCGTCTCCTCTCCGATCATCACGGCCGGGGCTGTGCCGACGCACTGCCTTGCCGATGTACTCGAGGTCACCTGCCTGTCTCCGTACGGGTCTGGGGGGATCACGAACGGCTGGGTCGACTCACAGCTGAGTGGCGACGGCGCGATCCAACAAAGCGGCTGGTCAGCGGGGCGCGCGAGGCCGGATACCCGGGAGTGAGTCACGATGTCGCGGGCTGTGGGGCGCGCGGGTCGGGGGCGAGGGTGATAGTCATCCACCGTGCTGCCATCTCGCGGTAACTGTGTCCGACGGGTTCGATGCCTGTCTGGTCGGTGAGGCTGAACCCGGTCACCATGATCATGTCCGAGCCGGCGGCAACGGAGATGACATGGGTTCCGCAACGAGGGCAGAAGCCCCGCTTGAGGGTGGTGTAGGTCGCGAACCAGGTGGGTTCGTGGCCGGGGCCGGTCCAGGTCAGTCCGTCCTTGCGGAAGCCGACCCAGAGCACGGCGGGGCCGCCGGAGATGCGCGTCTCGTGTTCACAGGAACACAGGTGAGGGTCGTCCGGCGTGCCGAGGACCTCGTAGGCGATGTGACCGCACTGACAGTGCCCCGTGCGGCGCTCCGGTTCCAGGCCCGTGGCAGCAGTGCCCGGGGCGAGCGCGGACGGGCTAGGAACAGCCGCAGGGGGCGAAGCGGGGGCATCGGGCATGGACGGTGTGCGGGGCAAGGGGTTCATGGGTTCCTCGGGACAGTGGTGGATGGGGAGCGGGCGGTTACCAGGCAGTGGGGCCGGTGAGTTGGGTGACGGGTTGGCGGGCGGCCCGGGGGAGGCCGAGCTGTCGGCGAGCCTGGTGGACGGCGGCGAGTTGGTCGGCGGCCGCCGGCCCCCAGTCGAAGAGGTCCGTGGTCTGTTCGGGGGTGGCCAGGATGCGGGTGTAGGTGTGGCCGGTGGCCGGATCGGGCCGGGGCGACGCCGATGAGTGCCGCGGCGTAGCGCAGGTATCCGCGCCGCGCGGCGAGGTCGGTTACGTGTCCCAGGAGCAGCGGGCTCCCGAACCGGGCTGCTGCCTCCTCTTCGGCTTCGCGGCACAGGGTAGATACGGGGTCGCCCTGGTCCTGCTCCTCGGGCGTGCCACCAGGCAAGATGGCGACTCCTGTGTGGGGATCGAGAAGGACGAGGACGCGCCCGTCCGGCGCGAACAGCCACGCCCACACCTGGGTGACGGCGAGGTCGTGCGGGGCCGGTCCCTGATGCCAGGGGTAGCGGTAGGTGGGGCGGGCGGTCTGCAGGACGCCAAGGCGGTCGAGGACGGTGGAGGCGATCGGGAAGCCGTTTTCCAGAAGTACCGTGCCGGCCGCGTTGATCCGGGCACGCAGCGCGGACAGCGCGTCGGGCGTCGTGCGGGGAGAGCAAGTCGGGCAACCGTGCTGGCTCGACGAACTCGATCGCGGTGATCTCGCTTGGCGGCAGACGGATTTCGCCGATCCGGTCGTCGTCCCATGTGCCGCCGTCGAAAACGTGCAGAATCTCGCCGGGAAACCCCATGGCCGCCGGCGCGCCGGTGCTGTCGGCGGAGACCCAGTCGACGGCCAGGCCCCGGTCGATGACAGCGGTGATGGCGAGCTCCTCCACCAGTTCACGGGCGGCAGCGTGAGCGGGGGACTCGCCCCTGCCGACGGCACCGCCCGGCAAGAGACACGTGTCGAGATAGTCGACGTGTTGGACGAGGACCTGCCCGAGCTGGTTGGTGATCAGCACGGACGTCCCGACCCACAGGGCGGTCGAGGCACGCAGGGCACCGTACGCCTCATCGGTCATTGCGCTGCCGGGCAGTTCGCCGGGAACGGATGTGGTCGTCATGGCTCTCCGAGTCAGAAGGGGCCGGTGGGGCCGGGGATGGACGGAGGCGGTTGGCCCCCGTCAGGCGGTGAGCCGATGCGGTGCGTCCGGGACAGGCCCGGTCGCGAGCCGGGAGAAGTACTCGGTCGCGATGATCCTTCGCCGGGTCTCCGCAGGCAGGCGGGCAAGGATCCCGGGCAACGCGCGTTCACGGGCGACCTCCCCGCGGTGCGCGAGGATCGCGGCCCACTTCTGCTCCAGCCAGGGGGTGACGTCGACCGCGGTGGTGGCGTACGCGTTCGGGGTCGCGAGTACGCGTTTGCCGACGGCCTCCAGCAGCGGCCCGAGATCGCCGACGCCGGACTCGGGATGCGTGGCGCAGTACACGGCGCGCGGTTGCCAGGGCTCACCGGCTTCGGGGTGCAGGTGCGCGAGCCCCGCGTCCTGAACGGCCAGGAGAGCGGCCTGGTAGGTGCGGCGGTGGTCGGGGTGACCGGTGAGCTGGCCCAGGGCGTCTTGCGTCACCACGATGTCGGGGCGGAACGAGCGGATCTGGTGGACCAGGGCGGCGATCACTTCGTCCAGCGGTGCGTCGACGAGCCGCGGGCGGTCGGGGGCCGCTTGCGGGTTGCGGGCGTCTCCGTATCCGAGCATGCGGGGCGCGCCCGCGCCAAGTGCGCTCAACGCGTTGGCGAGTTCGGCGGCCCGCAGGGTGTCGGGCGCCCACGTCATGGTGACGACAGCGGTGCGTGCTTGCGCGGCGGCGTGCTGGGCGAGGACCCCGCCGGCGAGGAGGCTTTCGTCGTCGGGATGGGCGAACACACCGAGCAGGGAAGGTGTTGCGGGGGATGTCATGGGCGGGTTTCCCTCTCACAGGGGGCTGGGACGGTTCAGATGACAGGGAGACGGTCGTCTCTGGTGAGCCGGACCACGGGGGCCGGGACATCGGGTGCGGCGTCCACGCGCGGCGTCACGCTGCCTCTTGGAAGGGCGAGACGGCAGCCAGGGGCATGGCCGTCAGACGGCCGACGTGGGTCACCAGCAGCAGGAGGGGCGGCAGGCACAGGATGGCGGTGCCAGTCCACATCGCCGTGGGCACCGAGAAGGAGCCGGCCAGGACTCCGGCGCCGGCCGAGGCGAACGGCCGGGCCCCGGAGACCAGCCACGTCGAGGTCTGCTGAGCCCGCCCCTGCAGCTCGGGCGGCGTCAACTGCTGGCGCACCGAGCGCTGCGTCGTGCCCGCACAGGTCGCGGCCGCCATCTGCACGGTGCCGGTGAGCGCGAGCACCCCCAGCCACCCGGAACCGGAATGGGCCAGGAGCAGCGGGACTCCCATGACCGGGTAGAGCCCGAAGGCAACCAGCATCACTGGGCCCGGCCCGAACCGCCTCACGAGCCCTGGGGCCTTCAGCGCCCCGATGACCCCGCCGATACCGGAGACGCCTATCACGACGCCCAGCCCGAGAGCGCCCGCGTCCAGCGCGGTGAGGAGGTAGTACGCCCGGTACACCTCGATCAGGGTGGCGCCGACCCCGGTCAGGGACAGACTCAGCACCAGCGGGCGGACCACGGGGGTGCGCGCGACGAAGACCAAGCCCTTCCAGATGGCCGGTCCCAGCCGCTCCCGCTCCTCTGCGGGACGGGCCCGGTGCTCGACCAGCCGGATCCGTGACGCACACCAGGCGGAGAAGACGTATGACAGCGCGTCCAGCCAGAACGCGCGGACTGCGCCGAGCGCGGCCACCACCCCGGCGCCAGCGTAGGCACCCAGGGCGTCCGCGAGGCTGAACGCGCTGCCGACCCGCGAGTTGGCCTCATGGAGCAGGGGCGCGGAAACCAGTTCGGGCACCACGGCGATCGCGGCCGCCAGGTGTAGCACCGCCGCCGACCCCACGATCAGCGCGACGGCGTAGAGCACCGCGAAGGACAGCCACCCGCCCAACGCCGCGAGGGGGATCGCGGCCACGGCCGCCGCAGCAACCAGGTCGGTGCCGATCAGGACCGGCCGCTTGCCGTGCTGGTCGACGTACGCCCCGGCTGGCAGGGCCAGCACGAACGCCGGCGCCTGGGAGAGGACCGCGAGAGTGGCGACCTGGCCGGGGTTCGCGTGCAGCACGATAACCGCGAGGGCGGGCAGCGCCACGGCGTGCGCCGACGTGCCGAGCAGACTCGCCGCCTCCCCGGTCAGGTACGCGGCGAATGCCGGGTGGGCCCGCAGCGAGAACGAGCCCGGCGGCGCGCCGGCCTCGGCCGGCCCGGCCTTCGCCGGGATCAGCTTGTCGGAGTCAGACACACTGTCCGCCCTCCGGGAGCAAAACTGGCGCGCCGGCGGCGGTTCGGCCCGGCCACTGGAAGACGAGCCTCGCGCTGGGCATGTCGCGCACATCGCCGGATCAGCAGGCCCCACTCGATGTCCTCGGCGGTGAAGTCGTTGGTGCAGATCGGGCAGCCGATCCCAGCCAGGTGGTCCTCGAAGTGCTCCGGCCATCCAGTGCGTGGGGCGGGCGCGATCCACCTGCCGGCGGCGCTCATCCGCTGTCCCCGTTCCTGCTCGGAGCCTCGGCCTGATAGGCGGCGGCTTGGAGGGTGAACATCTGGTGGTACTCGCCGCGTTGAGCCATCAGCGAAGTGTGATCACCGCTTTCGATGATCTGGCCGTCCTGGAACACGAAGATCCGATCGCACTCGATCACGCTGGCCAGCCGATGGGAGATCAGGATCGTGATGCGGTCCGCGCGACGCCGGCCGCGCAGCACAGCGGTGTAGGCGGCGTGCTCGGCACGCGGGTCCATGCTGGCGGTCGGC
The DNA here is from genome assembly GCF_026341125.1 of Streptomyces sp. NBC_01142. Classification (NCBI taxonomy): domain Bacteria; kingdom Bacillati; phylum Actinomycetota; class Actinomycetes; order Kitasatosporales; family Streptomycetaceae; genus Streptomyces; species Streptomyces sp. NBC_01142. The sequence goes on along the minus strand of NZ_JAPEOR010000005.1, from coordinate 10,101 downwards.
TCGTCGAGCAGGAGGACCGCGGCGTCCTTGTAAAGACCGCGGGCCACGGCGAACTTCGCCCAGTTCCCGCCGGAGAGCTCTTCACCGTCCTTGAACCGCTTCGAGAGCGGGGTCGTCCACTGCTGGCGCAGCCCGGCGATGACCCGGTCAGCGCCGGACGCCGTCGCGGCCTCGTGTGCCCGCCTCGGATCGGCCTGCGTGATCGTCCCGGTGGAGATAGTGATGTTCGCGAGGGCCGAGAGCGGCCACTCCACCGGGTCCTGGAGGACCATGGCTACCTGGGCCTGCACGCTTTCGGCGTCCATCGTCAGCACGTCGGTGCCGTCCCAGGTGATGCTGCCGGCCGTCGGCTCGTACAACCCGGCGATCAGCTTGGACATCGTGGACTTGCCCGAGCCGTTCGCCCCCACGAACGCGACGGTGGAGCCTGCGGCCAGTTCCAGGGACACGCCGTTGAGCGCGGGCTTCTTCCCGTCGGGGTAGGTGTAGGCGACGTTCTCGATGCTGATCGTCTTGACCTGGCCGGGTGCGGCGAGCCCGGTGCGGCGTGGCAGCAACGTGCGGCACTTCTCCAGGAAGGTGTACAGGTCCGACACCCACAGGGCGTGCTCGTACACGTAGTGGGTCGCGAGGACGATCCGGGTCAGGGTTCCCTGGCTGGCCCGGATTGCCAGAACGGCGCCGCCGCCGGAGGCCAGCGGCAGCCAGCCCACGATCGTCATCCAGGCGAGCGCGGCGTAGGTCAGGCCGGTGGCCACACCGCCGACTGCTCGGCCGAACAGTGCCGTGCGGGCCTCGGCCCGCCCCAGCCGGGTGTCCTCCTCCTCGATCCGCCGGGCGATGCGCTCGTGCTCGCCCAGCAGCGCCGGCTGCGCGGTCGAGGAGCGCAGCTCCGCGGCGGCGTCCCGGTCCAGCAGCAGCCAGGTGAACAGCCGCACGCGCCGCTGGAGGGTGCTGTAGCGGACCTGGCTGAGGAATCGCATGCGTGCGGAGCGCACCGAGGCGAGCCCCTGCGGAATCACCGAGGCGAGAAGCAGCGGCAGAAGAAGGGGGTGAAGCAGGGTCAGAACAGAGGCGGCACCGATGAGTCCGAGGAGCGCGGACGCGAGTTCCATGATCTGGGTGATGGACTGGCGCGCGTAGTAGAGCCCCCGGTCGTTGGCGCGGTTGGAGTCATCCGCCCAGTTCGCGTCGTCGACGGCCTCAAGCCGCACGTGGGCCGCCAGGCGAAGGAAATCCATCTCGACAATGCGGCGGATCTTCGGTGTCAGCCGGGCCTGATACAAGGCGACCCCGGCATCGAGCACGGCACGGAACATCAGCAGCCCAGCCACCAGAGCCAGGGACGGGAACGCGGCGCGGATCCGGTCTGGGGTGGCGCCCTGGGCGAAGAGGGCTTGCAGGACGCCGATCGAGGCCAGGAGCCCGAACGCCGCCATCGCCGCCGAACCCAGCTGCAGGACGATCACGGCCGAGGTGGCCCGTGCGTCGGCGCGCCACGCCATCCCCAATACGCGGCGGATGATCGCGGGGAGCTTGGCGAAGATCTTCCACATGCTGGTGCGGGAGGCCTCACCGTCCCAGGCCGACCAGTAGGCATCCGTGAGTTCGTCGCCGAGCTCAGCGCCTTCGGGCGAGGGCGGGGCAGATGCCGGAGGGAGCGGCAGGGGCTCGGTACGGGCGTGCGGCACGGACCGGGCGCTCGGTGCGGCCGGGCGCAACGGATCGGTCATGATCGGCTCCCGCTGACCGCGTGCCGCGTTGCCAGGACAGGCTGGCTGATGGGCAGAACCCTGGAAGATGCCGCCCGGCAGCCACCGTCGTGGGTGGCGGGCGACATCGACGAAGGGGCGTGCCGGCGCGCCTGCGTCCTGCCGCGGTGGCTGGTCGCTGCATGGGTGGGCTCGCTCATGCGGTCCACCTCGTATCCGGTCGTACTGAGCGGTGGGCGACGGCGTCAACCCGCTGTGCGTGGCGGGCGAGAGGAGTAGTCGAGGGGCGCCGCTGTTCGAATCCGAGAGGCTGATGCGCAAGGGCGAGTACGGGGTTCATGGCGTCCTCCGTCTGGGCGCGTGAGGGGTACTGGTGCTCTAAGAACGCCCCCGTGGGGGGTCCGTAACGGCTTGGTCGGGGGCAGGTCGTGGACGAATGTTCTATTGGTGGGTGGTGGGCGTCGGGGCCGCGCCCGGCGGCGGGGACGATGCACTCGAACGCGGTGTGTCACCCGTTCGTGGTCTTGTCCTTGCGGCCGTGGACGCATGGCTGTGACGGCAGCGTCGGCCGGGGCGCTGCCGGGGTCTGTGGCGGGGTCTGTGGCGGGGTCAGGTCAGGGTGCGGGGTTTTCCAGGGCCTCGTTCCAGGCGTCGATGCCGTCCGGGGCGAGGAGTGGCGCGACGGGGGTGGTGAGGTACTCGTGCTCGACGAAGTACAGGCCGGCGGTTCCGGCGTGGCCGGGGAAGAGCTTGTTCAGGCGGCGGGTGACGGCTTCCGGCGCGGCGTCTTCGGCGTCGAGGAGTTGTCGGGCGAGGATCTTGCGGTTCCACACGTCCAGGCCGAAGGAGTCGGTGTTCCGGGACGCGTGGGAGGCCATGATCGCGGCGGTGTAGGGGCCGACGCCCTTGATCTGCTGGAAGGTCTGCACGAGGTCGCCGGCGCTCTGGAGTTCCTCGGTGGTGTGATCACGGAAGAATCCGGCGAAGTGGGGGAGGGTCTTGGCGCGGTATCCGAGGCGGTCTTTCTCCTTGAAGGTCTCGGCGGAGACGTGAGCCAGTTCCGCGGGCGTGAACCAGGCCCGGAGCGTGATGCCGTCGAAGTGGACGAGCTGACCGTGGTGGGTGAGGAGGTTGCGGGTCATCTGGGTGGTGCGGGCGATGGTGACGTTCTGCAGGAGCAGGGCGACCACCGCGATCTCGAAGTGGTCTTCGGGGCAGCTCTGCCGCATGCCGGACAGCGCTCGGAGCGGCTCGCGCATCTGCGGTACGGCGGCGGCGAGTTCGGTGAACTGGCTGAGGTCCTCGTCCAGTCCGTAGGAGGAGGTCAGCCGGCGTACCAGGTGTTCGCGGTGAGCGGGCTTGTAGTCGCCGTCGGTGTAGATGTCGGCGATGACGAGCCGGTCTTCGGCGTGCAGGCGTACGCCGGTGACGAGGTCGCCGACCCGGAAGGTCCGCCAGGAGCGGGTAATGGTGTGCGCCTCGAGCCCTGTGGCGTAGTGGGACGGCTTCCAGAGGGTGTGGAGGAAGTCGAAGGGGCCGTCTCCGGTGACGGGCAGTTCGAGGGTGTCGGCGTGGTCGAGGTGGCGGGGGGTCACGTCATGCTCCTGGGTGGCGGCCGTGGGTGGATCTCAGGCGGGAGTCATCGTCGGGGAGTCCGTCCGGCGGCGCTGGGCCCGGGGGCGCGGCAGTGTCGTAGACGGCCAGGGTGCGGCGCAGCTGGCCGGCTATCGCCGTGCGCAGCTCTTCCGGTTCGGTGACGATGACGTCCGGGCCATAGCTGCTGACCAGCGGGATCAGCCACTCCCACCGGTCGACGAACAGCATGATCGTCAGGGACCCGTCGTCGTGTTCGTGGACCTGGGAGGTGGACTTCAGGCTGAGGCGCAGCATCTCGTCGCGTGCCGCGGCCGTGACGTTCAAGGTGACGCGTACGTCGCCCTTGCCGTAGTCCTCCATGGCCTGCGTCCACCAGTCGCGGACGGAGAAGGACTCGGGGTAGGCGAAGGTCAGGTCGGTAGGTACGAGCCGGTCGACCAGGTTGAGGCGGTACCGGGCGGGGCCGCCTGTGGCGCGGGCGGCGACCATGTGCCACTCGCCGGCCTTCCACACCACGCCGTATGGCTTGAGGAGGGCGGTCTCCTGGCTCCCGGTCTTCGTGCGCCAGGTTGCTTCGACGGCGGTCGCGGCGAGCATGGCGGTGCGCAGGACCGGAAGGTGTCCAGAGCCTTCGTCGCGCCAGTACCAGTCGGCGGTGTCGAAGTGGATGCGCTGGGCCAGGCGCCGGATGACCTCATGGACGGTGTCGCTGATGCCGGCCGCGCGGGCGCGGTCGTCGGCGGTGGCGGCGTCGGGGTCGAGGAATCCCAGGACGTACAGGCGCAGGGCATGGTCGGAGTCAATGGTGAGCGGGTCGAGCGCGGTGTCGGGCGAGAGCCGGTATCCGCCGACCTTCCCGGGCTGGGCCTGGATGGGGATGCCGTGAGCGGTGAGGGTGGTGATGTCGCGGTAGATGGTGCGTTCGGTGACGCCGAAGCGGTCGGCCAGCTCGCTGGCGGGCACGTTGGTGCGGCTGCGGAGCATGTGCACGATGCCCAGCTGCCGGGCGCGGACGGCGTCGACCATCAGACCGTCGCCCCCAGCGGATAGATCTGGCCGGTGGCGTACGACCACTGCGGAGCGGTGGCCAGGTCGATGCAGGTGGCGGCGACCTCGTCCAGGGACAGGGGGCGTCCCCACGGCAGCTGCTCGTAGTAGGCGTCGGGGTCGGTGACGCCTTTGAGGGCCATGACGTGCTGGGCGAGGGGCGAGTCGATGAGCGAGGGCGCGAGGAGATTGACCCGGACGCCGTGGCGCAGCTCCTCCTTGGCCAGGGTGATGACGAGGGAGGCGAGAGCAGCCTTCGCCGCGGTGTACGGGCCATTGCCGGGACGGGCCGCCTGTCCGGCGTCGGAGCCGACCGCCAGAACGCTGGCGCGGTCGTGCCGGGCCCGGTCGGCGAGGGCGTGCCAGGTACGGACGAAGCTGACGACGTTGGCTTGGTGAACCGCCTCGTACTCGCTGACCTCGGTGTCCGCGACGGTCCGCTTGGTCGAGGGGGCACCGATGCAGGCGAACACCGCGTGCAGCCGGCCCGGACAGGAGTCGACAGCATGCCGTAAAGCGGCGGTCGCGGCGTCGTCGGAGGCGTCGAACCGTACCCAGGAGGAGTCCTCGTCCTGGGGCGGGCGGGTGCGGGTGCGGGTGCGGTAGGTGGCCACGACCTGCCAGCCCTCTTTGACCAGGCGGGTGCGGATCGTTGCGCCGAGGGCCCCGCTGGCGCCGGTCACGACGGCCAGCGGGGCGACAGCGGACGGGGGAGCGGTCACCGGGCGTCGGCCTCCGGCTGAGCGGGGGCGTCGGGGTGGTCGGTGTCCCACATCTCGGCGAAGCGCATCTGGTCGTCGGGAATGTCGAACAGGGCGCCGACGGCCCGGGCGTGGGCGATGGCGTCCTCGTCGCCGCGAGGGATGTCGACGACGGTGCGCGGGAAGACCACGAGCATCCGCGTCTCGTCGATGAGGTGGGTGTAGAACAGCCGGGACTTCAGCGCAGCCGACAGAGCCAGCGCCAGCGCTGCCGCCCGCTCGCCCGGCACGGTCAGCTCGATGATCTCGATGGGGGTGCGCTCGTCGAGCAGATGCGGGTAGCGGCGGTCCTCCATGCCGGAGAAGCCAGCGGGGAGTTCACCGCCGGTGAGGCTCTCCGTGATGACGACGGCGCGCATGCTGGTCACGCGGAACGGGTCCTCTCGGTCAGTGGTAGGGGAAGGTCAGGGCTTCGAACACGGTCCGGCCGGTGCACAGCGCCAGCAGCCGTTCGACGCCCAGGCCGAACGTGAACACGTCGGCGGGGTCGCAGTCGATGTCGGTGAAGAAGTCGACCGGCCCCTGGTCCGCGGGGATGCCGTGCAGCTGCGTGCGCAGAGCGATGTTCGCCTCGACCATCGGCCGGTAGTCGTCGGCGGTGCGCAGCTTCACCCCGCCATCGCAGATCTCGGCGCCGGCCGCTATCAGGGAGAACCGCTCCGCGCGGCCACTCTCCTCATTGATGCGGGAGTTGTGCCGCAGCTCCCAGGGAAATCCGTACAGCACGGTGGGCTGGGTGACGGGCTTCTCCACGGCGTGCTTGACGAAGTCCTCCATCACCGCCCAGTCGGTGCCGTCCGCCTCCAGGCCGCGGTCCTTGAGCCAGCCTCGGGCGGCCTCGACCAGCGCCGCACCGGTCGGGGCCTCGGTGACACCGAGCGCCTCGGCGATCGCGTCGTCGACGGGCCGCGTGCGGATGGCCGTGAAGTCGACCGCGGGGGTGGCCAGGGTGGCGAACGTGGTCTGCACCGTGTGCTGCACCAGGCTGGTGACCAGGCTGATTCCGGTCTGGAGGTCGATGTCGCGGGCGGCGGTCTGCAGCATGGTGAACTCGATCGCGTGGCTGTCGTCGGCCTGTTCGGCGCGGATCGCCTTGGACAGGTCGAAGACGCGGTCGACGCTGACGACGACGCGGCGCAGGTGTTCCTCAGCGGAGTGCCGGAGGTGGAAGGACTGCCCGGTCAGCGGGTGGAGCGTGGCGAACTGCGGGATCGGGGCGCTCTCGCGGTCCTGGCACAGCACGGGGGTGGCGACCTCCGTGTAGCCGGTCTCGTGCAGCCAGCCGCGCATGGCGCGCACCATGTCGGCCTTGGCCAGCAGCAGGGTCCGCTCGGAGGGGTGCTGCTTGAGGAGGGTGCCGTACAGGCGCCGGTCTTCCGGGGCGATGGTCACCGCTCTCCTCCTTCGGCCGGGCCGGTCCAGGGGGAGGTGATAGTGAGGGGGTGCTCAGCAGTGGAGTTGAGGAGGACCTCGGCCCCGATGGGCAGGGTGTGCTTGAGGGGGGTGTGCCCGAAGGGCAGGCCGACGGCGATGGGGAAGTCGTACTCGGCGCACAGGTCCATGACCATCTGCTGGGCGCCCGTCCCGCCGGAGGGCTCGCAGCCGAGGAGTTCACCGACGACCATGCCGGAGATCTGGTCGAGGACGCCGCAATCCCGGAAGTGGGTCAGGGTCTGGTCCAGCTGCTCGATCGGCTTGAAGGCGTCCTCCCAGGCGAGGACCGCTCCCTGCCAGTGGGGTTCCCACACGGTGCCCAGCAGGCAGCGCAGCGAGGTCAGACATCCGGCGACCAGAGGCCCCTGCGCGGATCCGGTGCGGGCCCAGCCCAGCGGGGTGCTGATCCGGGCGGCGTGTGCCTCGCCGGCGAGGACGGCACAGAAGTGGTCGCCGGTGGCCGCGGGAGCGTCAGGGGAGCCGAAGTCCCACAGGACGGCGGGCCCATGGAAGGTGGGCATGCCGGTGCGGGCGGTGATCGCGTTCAGCAGCACCGTCGGGTCGCTCACCCCGACGATCGGCTTCGGGTGGGCGCCGATCAGCGTGTAGTCGAGGCCGCGCAGCAGCCGGTTGGCGTTCTTGCCGCCCCCGGCGCACACCACGGCCGCGATGCCGGGGTCGGCGATGAAGGAGTGGAAGTCGTCCAGGAGCGCGGCCTCGCTGCCGGCCCGGTAGCCGTGGGTGTCCAGCGCGTGGGCGGCGGTGACCGGCTCGAACCCGCGGCCGCGCAGGGCGTCCAGCCCGCGCGTGAACTGGTCGGGGTTCTGAGCCGGTTCGGGCGCGGACACGGCGACGACGCCGATGCGGTCGCCCTTGGCGAGCGGGGCGGGCAGAACACGTGCGGTACTCAAGCGAGGTCTCCTCTTGGCTGGGGCCGTCCGCCATGCACCGGTCTCCCGAGGGGTGATGATTCCGGTGCACAGCGTGACGGTAAGGGGTGTCAGCGGGCGGGGGCCAGCCGCATCTGGGTCGCCTCCCGGGCCCGGGCCGCGGTGGCGTCGGTCGTCCAGGGGGTCAGGGAGGTGTAGTAGTCGAAGCTCGACCACTCCTCCAGCGAGGCGGGCGGAGTGAATCCGGCTTCCAGGGCTTGTTCCCACAGCGGGGTGCCCGGGTACGGGGCGAACAGGTGCACCCGCGTCTCGGGCTGCGGGTCGAGCTGCCGCAGCTCCTCGATCAGCGAGTAGGTGTCCTCCATCTCCGCGTCGCTCTCGCCGGGGAACCCGACGATGAACGTGTAGGAGCCGAGAATGCCGTGAGCGGCGATGTCAGCCGCGACATCGAGAATGCTCGCGCGGGTGATCTCCTTGCGGACCACGTCGGCCAGCACGCGGTCGTTGCCCGACTCCACGCCCATCAGCAGCCGCGAGCAGCCGCTCTCCGCGATCCGCTCCAGCAACGGGAGCTTGGCGCGGCGGGCCTTGAGGATGTCGTTGGGGTTGATGCTGGCCGCCCACCGGATGTCCACGCCGCGGTCGAGCAGCCCGTCGCAGAAGCCGATGGACCGGCGCAGGTTCACGAACCAGTCCGCGTCGTAGAACTTCACCCCGTTGATGCCGTACGCGGCCTTGAGCGCGACCACGTCGTCCAGGAGGTCCTGGGCGGCCATCGCCGAGTACTTGCGCTGGTAGGTGAGTTCGAAGCAGAACTGGCACTTGTAGACGCAGCCCTGGCTGGAGACGTAGTTCAGCGTGCGGGTGGCCACCGTGGGGTCATCACGGATGTACTTCGCGACGTCCAGCAGTGCCCAGGGGTAGGCGCCCAGGTTCCCGGTCCGCGGCGGGTTCACCCGTCCGCACATCACGCACTCGCCGTTGTCGATCCGCAGGCCGGGGACCAGCCGGCGCGGCACGCGGCCGAGGAGCGACTTCACGTACTCGAGCATCGAGTTCTGCCCGGGGCCCTGCAGGACGGCGTCGACGAGCGGGTGCGCGGCGGTCTGCTCGGGCTGCACGTTGACGTGCGGCCCGCCGAAGACGACCGGCGGACAGAAGCGGCGCTTCTTCGCGGCCCGCACCATCTCCAGGGCGTGCCCGATCTGCCCCCCGCCGGTCATGATGCTGACCCCGATGCACGCCGTCCGCCCGAGGTGCTCGTCCAGCAGCCGCTCCCACGCCGCGGCGTCCCTCTGATTGCCGTCGAACAGGACCACGTTCACCAGGCCGCTCTCCATGAGCGGCTTGGCGATGGTCAGCAGCGAGAACGGCATCCAGAAGTAGACGTAGTCCTTCTCGTGGTCGATCTTCGGATAGACCAGGATGACCGTCGGCAGACCCTCCCGCGCTTCGGAGGCCGGGGGCGACGGGACGGTCGTCAGCCCGGAGGGAAGCCCCATGAACACGCCGCTCACCGGTGCGCCTCCAGCAGTTCCTGCGGAGTGGCGTCGCCGGGCCGGAAGTAGGCGTCGGCGTACATCTCGAACGCGGCTTCCACCTGGGCGGCCAGCGTCTCCTGGTCGTCCGTCTCCAGCAGCGGGGCGAGGTCGACGGTGACGTCCTCGCGCAGGAGGCAGAACTGCAGCCGGGCGTCGGCGGTCAGGCGCAGTGCCATCAGCGCGTCGTGGCACGGGAAGAGCGGGCAGCCGCGGCACACCGAGCCGTACCAGGCGCCGGCGGTGGAGTCCTTGAGGACCACCTTGGTGCCCGAGGGCATGGTGAACACCGTCATCGGGTGGCCGAGGCCGCCCTGCTGCACCGTCTCCTCGTCGATGGCCCGCACGCGCAGGTCGCCCGCGAGCTCCTCCATGGAGACGTAGAGGTCGGGAAGGTTCCGGCTGCGCTTGATCTCCAGGCGCCGGGCGAAGCTCTCGCTGCCCTCGCCGAGGTCCTTGATGATGTCGAGGAGCTTCACACTCTCGACCCCGGCCTCCTCGCACCACGCGATCAGCGGGTCGATCTCCGAGGCGTTGATCCCGTCCATCACCACGACGTTGACCTTCACGGGGACGCCGGTGGCCACGCACGCCTCGATCGCGGCCAGCACGTCGGCGTGGTCGTTCACGCCGCAGATCTCGTGATGCAGTCCCGCGTCCAGGGTGTCCAGGGAGACGTTGAACAGGGTCACCCCGGCCTCGGCGAGCGCAGGCGCGAGCTCGCCGATCCTCGGGTGCCGCGAGATCACCTCGACCTCGCTCATGCCGGCATCCTGGCGCAGGCGGCGCACGACCTCCACGAGCGGCTCGTACAGAGCCGGGTCCCCGCCGGTCAGCTTGATGCTCTCCACACCCTGAGCCCGGACGGCCTTCGCGACGGCGATCAGCTGTTCGGGCGCCAGGTCGGTGCCGGACTCGGTGGCCACGGCCTCACCCGACGGCCGGCAGTAGTAGCAGCTCCGCTTGCAGCGGGAGTTAACCGTTACCCGGACTTGCGGTTTCCGCATGTCACCCCTCCCTCGCACATCGCTGACATTCACGCTCACAGCCTCGTGGTCCCTTCCCCTGGCCAGCAACAACGTTGGACAGAGTCGATGTCAGGGTTTGCTGGACGCCCAACTCC